>NZ_JBLVOL010000129.1:29701-39060 GCF_053543755.1 Achromobacter semiaridum
GGGGCGCACCAGGCTGTCCTGCATCTCTTGCAGGTAGGGGATGATCTGCCCCACGCAGTTGCGGCCATAGGGCGCCAGTGGCGTGGTCAGGTCACCGCCCGCGATGCGGCGAAAGTGGGCCTTGATGGCGTCCAGCGGACGCCGCACGAAAATCACCACATAGCGGTCGCCCAGGGCCAGCAGCAGCAGGCAGACCGCCAGGACGGCGCCCATGCCGATGTAGGCTTGGCGCCGCTTGGCGGCAGCGTCCGCCCACAGCTGCGTTTCGCGGTCCTTGGCGTAGGCCTCGTAGTTTTCGATGCTCTTGCCGAACGCGCGGCTGGCGTTTACGACGGCCCCGGCCGCATGTTCGCGCGCGCGCTTGATATCGCCGGCTTCCAGGTGTTGGCGTTGCACGGCGATGCCGCCATTGACCAGGGCGTCGAAGCCGGCCTGCATGGGTTCAAGGATGGCGGCGGGCGCGTCTTTGGTGGCTAGCTCGATGAAAAGGGCTTGCTGCTTGCGCGCCTCGTTCAGCGCGCTGTCGATGCTGCGGCCTTCTTCGGCCACTTGCGCGGCCCGGCCTTCGGCGGCGTATTCCAATTGACGCGACAGCCGCAGCCGGGCGCGCATGATCTGATCGTTGACCCGAGACAGGGCGGAGACTTCATGAAGCAGGTCGCCGCTGGTGGCAAGCGCTTCCCCGGCGCTGCGTAACCCGTTGACGCTAATGGCTGAAAGTCCGATGACCAGTGCACTGACGGCAAGCAGCGTGCACAGGATGAGGCGCCGGATGGTGATGTCTTTCAAAAACTGTGTCATGCGTGTCGTCCCAAATACAGCGAGTGCTGCATAGACAACAACGACCCCGCCGCCGCGATATTTAGCGACTGTTGCACAACTTACGAATATGTCTGCCCGTTCAACGAATATGTCGATAAATACCGCAACAATATTGCGATTTGGCGTTATTTCGAGGGGTGCGGCGTGGGCGTTTGCACGGGTTCGGACGCGTCAAAGCGCAGGCGCGAAAAGCTGGCGATGCAGGCAAGCGCCGCGCACAGCCCGCCCAGCCACAACGCCGCCACCGCGCCATGGGTCGTGGACACGTGGAAACAGGCCGCCACCAGCGCCGCGCCGGACGCCTGGCCCAACAGGCGCACGGTGCCGATCATGCCGCTGGCGCCGCCCGCCCGCGAGGCCGGGGCCGACGTCATGATGGCGCGCAAATTGGGCGATTGGAAAAACCCGAAGCCCGCGCCACAGATGGCCATGCGCCAGCAGATATCCCAGACCGTCGGCGCGGCGGGCAGCAGCGCCATCAACACCATGCCCAGCGCCAACATGGCCAGGCCGACGCCGCCCAGGATGCCCGCCGGATACCGGTCGGACAAACGGCCCGCGATGGGCGCCATGACGGCGACCACGACGGGCCAGGGCGTGATCAGGAAGCCGGTGTGGACCTGGCTGTAGCCCAGCACCGTCTGGAACATGAAAGGCAAGGACACGAAGGCCAGTGCCTGCGCGGCGAACGCACACACGGCGGTGGCGGCCGACAGGGCGAACAGGGGGCGGCGCAACAGGTCGACGGCCAGAATGGGCGCGGGGTGGCCGGCTTGCCGCCGCATCAGCAGCCACAGGGCGGCAACGGCGCCGCCCCATTCCAGCGTGACGCGCGGCCATGGCGCGCCTTGTGCCAGTTCATTGGAGCCCAGCACGAACAGCCCCAGCGTCAGCGCGCAGAGCGCGGCGGCGATGCCGTCAAAGCCGTGCGGGGCGCGGGCGGTTTCCGGCAAGCCGCGCAAGCCCAGGACGGCGGCCAGGATGCCGATCGGCACGTTGATCAGGAACAGCCAGTGCCAGGAGCCCAGCAGCAGGATGGCTGACGCAGCGGTCGGCCCGGCGGCGAACGACAGGCCGACCACCATGGCGTTCAGGCCCAGGCCACGGCCCAGCATCGAAGACGGATAGATGAATCGCAGCAAGGCGCCGTTCACGCTCATCACGCCTGCCGCGCCCAGCCCTTGCAAGATGCGCGCCACCACCAGCGTGGGCAGCGACGGCGCCAGCCCGCAGGCCAGCGACGACAAGGTGAACACCACCAGCCCCACCATGTACACCCGACGGTGCCCCAGGATTTCGCCCAGCGCGGCAGCGGGCAGCAAGCCGGCCACCATGGCCAACTGATAACCGCTGATCACCCAGATCGACCCGGCATCGCTGGCTTGCAGGTCGCGCGCAATGGTGGGCAGCGCCGTGTTGGCGATGGCCGTATCCAAGCTGGCCATGCACACCGCCAACATGACGGCCAACAAGGCGCCCAGGCGTTCCGAGGCGGGCAGGCCGGCGCCGGCCGGGTAAACGGTATTGCGTGAGAACGGGAGCATGGGCGTCAGGGAGGGCGTGCGGGCGGACGTGTCCGGCATCAGGAGGACTGATTCTAATGCGGCATCGGGATTCAACGCTTGGTCAGCCAGCCGCCCCGCGCATCGGTAATCAAACTGATGCCGGCGATCGACCATGCCAAATAATCGCCGAGGCGTCTCGGGATTAATACTTGCTACATGTGCTGAATATCCGCAGAGTCACATGCAGAAACGAAATTCAGCGCGCATTTACAACGAAATGTATGTCCGCAAAATCGGCCGATTTTCATAGGGTGAGTCTCGCAACGCCACCGCTGCGTTGCATTCCATTTTGTCGCAATGGGCAAAATGCGCAGGCGAATTTGAAACTATTCTGCTTGGGTATGCGATATTGCACGTACGATTAATTTCGATTTTCTTGATGGTGCAACTATTTGGGTGGGAGGTTTCCTATGAAGCGCTTGTCCTTGTATGTAGCAGCGTTGTCCGCGTGCGGCGTGGGTTTACCGGGGGTGGTAAATGCGCAAGCCGGTCCCACCGCGAATTTCAATGTCACGCTGACCATTACCGCCAACTGCGTGATTGCCGCGAATAATCTGGCGTTTGGCACCCACGGTGTGTTGAATACCGCGATAACCGGCAATACCACGCTGAACGTCACGTGCAGCAATACCACGCCATATACCGTGGGCTTAAGTTCCGGCACCGGCACCGGTTCCACCGGCACGACGCGGTTTATGCAAGGCACGGGCTCCAATACCGCCACGGTTGCGTATCAGCTGTATCAGCCGAATAGCCCCACCGTTGTCTGGGGCGACGCCCAGGTAGCGGACCGGGTGGGCGGCGTGGGCAACGGCAGCGCGCAGGCACTGGTTGTCAACGGCACGGTGCCGGTGCAAACCACCCCGGCGCCAGACACCTACTCTTCCACGGTCACTGCCACGGTCTACTTCTAGTGCGCGCCCTGATGCGTACGCTGCCGGCGGCCGTGTCGGTGCTGTGCCTGGCGGCGTGGACGCCGGCCGCGCTGGCGGCGGCCTTGCAAATATCGCCGGTGCTGGTGGAGCTTGCGCCCCAGCAGGGGGCCAGCGCCGTCATGCTGCGCAACCCGGGCGCCACACCGATCTACGGCCAGGTGCGCACCTATCGGTGGGACCAGGCCAATGGCGACGATGTCTTGACGCCCACGGAAGATATCCAGGCCAGCCCGCCGATCATCCAGGTGCCGCCCGGCGGCGAGCAACTGGTGCGGCTGGTGCGCGCCTCGCGCGAACTGGAGCCGGTGCAGCGCAGTTACCGCGTCATCATCGACGAGATCCCCGACCCTTCCACCCCCGGCATGAACGGCGTGGTGTTGCGCCTGCGATATTCCGTGCCGGTGTTCGTGGCGGGGGCGGCGGCGTCGCCGCAACCCGAGCTGGCCTGGCGCGTTGCCAAAGAGGGCGACGCCTGGGTGCTGCGGTTATCGAACACCGGCTCGCGCTACGCGCAGGTCGCGGCGTTGCAGATCGTTAACGGGGCGGGCAAGACGGTGGCGAAAGTCGACGGGTTGCTGGGCTACGCATTGGCGCAGCGCGCCCGTGAATGGCGGATTCCCGCAAAGCAGGCCGCGCCAGGCCCGGTGCGGATCAAAGCCCTGATCAATGGTGACGACGTCACCGTCGCCCCGCGCATCGAATGACCGCGCATCGCGCGCGGCTGCGCGAGGGGCAATGACGAGGAAGGCCAGTCCATGGCAGTACGCGCTTGTCTTGGGCGGGGACGACGCATGTGGCGGCTTGCACTTTGCCTGCTGTGCGCGCCGGCAATGGCGGCGGACCCGCCCGACCAACTGGTGTCTTTCGGCAATATCGCCGAGCGTGATGTGTATCTGGAGGTCAGTATCAACGGCGTCAATACGTCCCAATTGATTCGGTTTCGCGACGTGCAAGGCCGGCTGTCGGCCAGCGCGGGCGCCTTGCGGTCGGTGGGTGTGGACCTGTCCACGCTGGGCCTGCCGGATGGCCGCGATATCGCGCTGGATAGCATTGCCGGCGTGCGCTACGCGTACCGGACGGCAGAGCAATCGGTGGACATCCAATTGCCCGACTCGTTGCGCGTGCCCTATGAAGTGGGCGCGGCCGGGGCCACGCAAACGCCGCCGGCCACCTCCGGGCGCGGGCTGCTGCTGAACTACGACGCGTATGCGCAAACCGATTCGCTTTATCGGCTGGCGCTGTTTACCGAGCAGCGCTACTTCGATCCGACCGGCCTGTTCAGCAATACGGGCACGGCGTATCTGGGCGGCGCGGCGGATCGCTACGTGCGCTATGACACCTTCTGGACGCGATCAGACCAGCAGACGATGCGCACGCTGCGGCTGGGCGACACCATCACGTCGTCGTTGAACTGGTCGCGTTCGGTGCGAATGGCCGGCGTGCAATGGGGCCGGAACTTCGCGCTGCGGCCCGACCTGGTGACGTTTCCCGTGTCGTCGTTGAGCGCATCGTCGGTGGTGCCCTCGTCCGTTGCGCTGTACGTCAATGGCGTCCAGCAGTTCTCCGGCAACGTGCCGCCCGGGCCCTTTGTGGTGAACCAGATTCCGGGCATCACGGGCGCGGGCCAGGCCACGCTGATCACTCGCGACGCGCTGGGCCGCACGGTGACAACCTCGGTGCCGCTGTATATCGATACGCGCATGCTGGCGTCCGGCCTGTCCAGCTGGTCGGTGGAAGCGGGCTTTGTGCGCCGCCAGTTCAGCGTGCGCTCGTTCGACTATGACGACAAACCCATGCTGACCTCGTCAGGGCGCTACGGGGTCAGCGACGACCTGACCGTGGAAGGGCACGCGGAAGCGGGCGCCGGCCTGGCCAACCTGGGCGCGGGCGCCTTGGTGAAGCTGGGGCAGGCGGGCGTGCTGAGCGGGTCCGTGGCGGGCAGCGCGGGCAGCTATTCCGGAGGCCAGATCGGCCTGGGGTACCAGTACGTGCGGCCAAGCTTCAGCATCGATATGCAGGCCACGCGCGCGCTGGGCGATTACGGCGACCTGGGTTCGCGCGAAGACGCGCCGGTGCCGCGCCAGACCGAACGCGTCACCGTGTCCCTGCCCCTGACCAGTGCGCAAAGCGTGGCGTTGAGCTACATCGGCTATCGCATGCCGCAGGTGCCGGCGGCAAAGCTCGGGTCGGTGTCGTACACGGTCAATCTGCACAGCCGGGTGGTGCTGACGGCCAGCGCCTACAACGATTTTGCCGAGGACGGTTCGCGCGGTGTCTACCTTGGCCTGTCGCTGATGCTGGGCGATCGTACGCAAGCCACCGCATCGGCAGGTCGGCAGGCCGGGCAGGACACCTACAGCGTGGGCGCGCAGAGCAGCGTGGCGTACGAAGGCGGCTGGGGGTGGGCGTTGCAGAACGGGCGGTCGGGCAGCATGCAATACAACCAGGGGCAGGCCCAGTTTCTGG
This sequence comes from Achromobacter semiaridum, assembly GCF_053543755.1. Lineage (NCBI taxonomy): Bacteria > Pseudomonadati > Pseudomonadota > Betaproteobacteria > Burkholderiales > Alcaligenaceae > Achromobacter > Achromobacter semiaridum. The sequence continues at coordinate 35,490 of NZ_JBLVOL010000129.1, forward strand.
GCCGCTACGGCCAGCTGACGGGCATCGTGCAGGACTATGGCGGCACGACGACGGCCGCCGCGCAGGCATCCGGGTCGCTGGCCATCATGGACGGCGCGGTGCTGCCGTCGCGCCGCATCAACGACAGCTTTGCGCTGGTCTCCACCGACGGCGAGCCCGATGTGGCGGTGCTGCACGAAAACAGAAAGTTGGGCAGGACGAACCGCAGCGGCTATCTGTTGGTGCCGGACTTGAATTCCTATCAGACCAATCGCCTGGCCATCGACCCGGAGGACCTGCCCGTGGACGTGAAGCTGGACACCACGAAGGCCGTGGTGGTGCCGCAGGCGGGCGCCGGGGTGCTGGCCAAGTTCCAGGTGGAAAAGTACGCGGCGGCCTCGGTCATCCTGCAATTGCCGGACGGCGCGCCGGTGCCCGTGGGCGCCCAAGTCGTGCAGGTGGAAAGCGGCAAGCGTTCCGTGGTGGGATACGACGGAATTGCGTTCGTGGAAGACCTTCAGGCCAGTAACCAGCTGCGGGTGCGTGGCGCTGGCGTATCTTGCCTGGTGGACTTCGATTACGTGCGCGACGAAGAACACCCGCTGCCAACGCTGGGGCCGTATCCGTGCCGGCCGCTGCAAGGAGCGCGGCCGTGATGGCGCGGCGGCGCGGCATGGGGCCGACGCAGGGGGCGGCGCGGTTGCCGCTGCGCTGGCTGTTGTTGTCCGCCAGCGCGGCGTTGGCCATGGCCTATGGCAGCTTGGCGCAGGCCAGTTCCTGCACGTTGGGCGCGGGCACGACATCGACGATGGATTTCGGCGCGGTCAACCCGCTGCTGCCGGCCGATACCGTCAACGATAGTGGGCAGGTCACGGTGACCTGCACCTTTACCGCCCTGGGCCTGTTTGCCCGCGTGTGCTTCAACCTGGGCCTGGGCAATACTAGTACGTCGAACAACCCGCGCACCCTGGGGGCCGGCACGAACCGGATGAACTACAACCTGTACACCAACACCGCACGCACGCAGGTGTGGGGCGCAGCGACCAGTTCCGGCCCGACGTCGGTATTGCTGACCGGCCCGCTGCTGGTTCTGGGCGGGCCGGTGTCGACCACGTTCAAGTTCTACGGCAAGGTGCCGGGCAACCAGCCGCTGGTCTCAACGGTGAACAACGCCAACACGACGTATTCCGAAACCTACCCCAACACGGCCACGGTCGACGTGTTGTTCGGTCTGGGAGCATTGGCCAATTGCCCGCTGTCGACGGTCTCGCAGCGCATCTCCATCCCGTTGACCGTGACGGCACAGGTACAGAAAAATTGCACGATCAACGCGACGGATCTGGCGTTTCCGCCCAAGGGGGTGTTGAGCACAGCGGCCACGGCCACCAGCGCCATCACCGTCAAGTGCACCAATAACAACGCATTTTCGATCGCGCTGAACGGCGGTTCGGTAGCGGGCAACGTGCTGGCGCGCAAGATGAAGCACGCGACGGCGGCCGACACGGTCAGCTATCAGCTTTATCAGGACAGCAGCTACGCCACGATTTGGGGCGACGCTTCGGGCGGCGCCCCGCGCGTGGGCACCGGCACGGGCGCCAACCAAACGTTCACGGTGTACGGCCGGGTGCCGCCCCAGCCTACTCCCCGGCCGGGTAACTACAAGGACGTTGTCACCGCCACCATCACGTTCTGACGCCCGCCTAGGGGGTGGCCGTGGGCGTGGGGGCAGGCCGTGGCTTGACGGGCCAGAACAAGGTGGCGGGCCGTTGCCAGATGCGTTGGCGCACGCCGGCAGATAGCGAATCGCGGTCGCGGCGGCGCAGGTCGCGTGAACGCAGCGCGACGTTGAATGCCAGGGCGAAGCTGACGCCGACGTTCAGAATGCCGGTCAGCGCCGTGCCCGCCACGGCCAGCCAGAAAATCTGTGTGTGCACCACCTGCCAGCCCAGCGTGCCGATCACCGTGCCAAGCTGTCCGGCGCTGAGCGTCACGTGGCGCACTTCGACGTGCGGCCCGAAGAAGCCCACGATGGCCGGCCCCAGGCCCAGCATCAGGCCCAGCGACACGTTGCCGGCGATGCCCGAGATGTTGCGTTGCCAGAAGCCCGCCCAGCGCGCCGCGCCGCGTTCGCCCAGCAGGTGCCGCGCGCGCCGGTTGTAGGCCATGACGTCGTGCACGCGGTGCAGCGCGAACCAGTTGTCGGCCCAGCCCGCGATCAGGCTGGACAACCACAGCAGCACGCCGGTAGCGGCGGCGTACAGGGGGGTCGGCCCCCAGACGGAAAACGACGCCAGTGTTTCCTGCGCTTTCTCGGCGTTGATCAGCGGGCGGTCCAGTGCGTTGAGCGCGAGCCATTGCACTGCCCAGGCCAGCGGAAACACCACCGCCAGGTTGCCCAGGATGGCGGCCGCGTTGGACCGGATCATGGCAAGCGTGTCGTCCAGGAAGGCGTCGCGACCTTCGGGCGTGTAGGCATCGTCCAGACGGTGGGCCAGCGCGGGGCCGGTCATGGCGGGCTGCTTGGTGGCCAGCGTGAAGTGGGCGAAGTGAATGACGAGGAAGCCGCCCGCATAGTTCAACGACGCCAGCAGCCCCTCGATGAACTTGTCCAGATGCAGCGACACGATGAAGAACTTCAGATAAACGGTGAACACCATGATGAAGCCGCCGCCCAGCGACGCCTTGAGCATCGTCAGGTATTCCACCGTGTCGCGCGCGATGTAATGTTCGCCGGTTTCGGCGGTGCGTTCCATGACGCGCCGGGCCAGCTGCGCGAACGACGAGGCGGCCAGGTGGCGGATGCTGCTGCGCGCCTGGGTGGACCGGATCAGCTCGGCGGTCAGGTGCACGAACTTGTGGCGCTGGGTGGGGTCCACCCACACGCCAAGCAGCAGTTCGATGCGGGCCAGGCGCAGTTTCATGCGTTCAATCTGGAACACCACTTCGACGGATACGCCGTTCTTTTCCAGTTCGTCGTAGACGCCCTGGGAGGCGGCGCGGCAGCTGTCCAGCAGCGCGCGGAACACGTTCAGGCGGCGGCCGAATACGTCGCGCGGCGTGCTGGACGTGGTCGCGCAGAGCTCGGCGGACGCGGCGGCCAGGGCGAAGAAGGGCGATTCTTCAACCCGACCCGGCAGGCGTGTGCGGATGTCGTGGCTCAGGCCGGTGGCGCGCACCTGGCTGACCAGCACCTGGATGCTGCTGGTCAGCGCCAGTTCCAGCCTGGGCGACAGCGGTTCGGCGTCGGCCTGGAACAATGCGCGCATGCGGGCCAGCGTGTCCTCATCCAGGGATTCGATCCAGGCGGCGTCGCCGGTGCGCCGGAAGATCAGCGAGAACAGGCCGAACATGTCGGGGCGATTGGGCGGGGGCGGCAACAGGCGTGCTTGCGCGCGGTCCCAGAATTCGCCCCAAAACCCGGGGTGCGAGGCCACGCCCGTGTCGCACAGCAATGACGTTGGATCGTTATCGGCCACCAGCGAGCGCAACGTGGCGCCCACGCGCGCGGCGCGTTCGGAGTCGCGTTCCAGCACCTGCAATACGTAGCGCAGGCGGGCGTGCTGCGGGTGGTGCGTGGCGGGGGGCGTGGCGG
>NZ_JBLVOL010000129.1:39141-53075 GCF_053543755.1 Achromobacter semiaridum
CGGGGCAGCCGCCACGGCGGCGGCCGGCGGGCTGGGGCGATCCAGCCAGCGGCACAGGTCCACCATCCACATATTGCGGTCGGCCAGCGGCGCGCCGGGGTCGGCGCTGGACAGGATGACGTCCAGCTGCGGGCCGCCGTGCCGCGCGGCGCGCCACTTGCGCCAAAGGGATGTCAGCATGGGCGGGCCTCGCGATTCATTGGGCTTCGGGGTGTCGGCGCAAGGAGAACCCTTGCGCTTCATTCATGGCCTGGTAGCTGACATTGCGCGACACCACCGGCGGCTTGTCGCCGCCATGCAGGGCCCGCACTTCGTCCAGCACCATCTTGTCAGCCAGCGTCATGCGGTCGATCATGCGCAGGTACTGCATCCAGCTTTCCACCAGGAACACTTCGCGCCACACGCCTTCGCGCTCCAGGTCGCGAAACAGCTGCCACTGCTGCGCGCCGTTGCGCAGGCGCAGCAAGCGCAAGGGGGGCGCGGCGGCAATCAGCGCGCGCAGTTTTTCGTGATTGATCTGGTATTCCACCGCAACCAGCACGGCGCCATGCTGCGTGTTGAAGCCGGCGGCGGCCATGGCGGGCTCGGCGTTGTCCACGCGGGCGAGCGACTGCGTGTCCAGCTGTTCGGGCAAGCGCGAGCGGTACAGCAGCGCCACGGTGATGCCCAGCATGATGCCCGCCGTGGTCAGCGCGCCGGACACGCCCATGGTGCCCGCGAAGTGGCCCCACATGAACGAACCCGCCGCCAGCCCGCCAAAGATCGCGGTCTGGTAAAGCGCCAGGGATCGCGCCTTGACCCAGTCGGGCACCAACATCTGCACCGTGGTGTTGTAGGTGGCCAGCACGCCGATCCAGCAGCTGCCCGAGACCAGCAGCGCCGGAAACGCCACCCACAGCGTGTGGGTCAGGCCCAGCGCCGCCAGGCACACGGCCAGCAACGCGGCGGCCACGGTGACCAAGCCGCCCGCGCCCCAGGCGGCCTGCACGCGCCGCACCACGGCGCTGCCCAGGATGGCGCCCACGCCCAGCGCGCCCAGCATGTAGCCGTAAAGCAGCGCGCTGCCGTCCTCATGTTCATGCGCCAGCAGCGGCAGCAAGGCCCACAACGCGCTGGCGGACAAGCCAAATGCAAACGAGCGCAACATCACCACGCGCGTCACGGTCGAGTGCTGGGTGTAGCGCAGCGCCGCCACGACGCCTTCCAGCAAACCTTCGGGGGGCAGACGGCGTTCGGGCAGATCGCGCCGCCAGCGCCAGATCGCCCAGACCAGCGCGCCGTAGCAAACACAGTTCAGCAAGAACACCCAAGGTGCGCCCATGGCGCCCAGCAGCAGGCCTCCAATGGCCGGCCCGACCGCGCGCGCCACGTTGTAGTTCACGCTATTGAGCAGCACGGCGCTGCCGACGTGTTCGCGTGGCACCTGTTCGCCCACTGCCGCCTGCCAGGCGGGCGTCACGATGGCGCTGCCGATGGCAATGCAGAACACCGAGGCGATCAGCGTGACGGGGTGCAGCAGCCCGGCAAACGCCAGGATGGTGATGAAGACGCCGCCCGCCAGTTCCATCAGCATGCCGGTCAGCATGACCTTGCGGCGGTCGTAGTTGTCGGCCAGCACGCCGGTCAGGATGGACAGCGCCACCAACGGAAACGCGGCGGCGACCTGAATCATGGCGACCATCAACGGGCTGCTTTGCTCGGTGGTGATGATCCAGGCGGCCGCCACGGATTGCGCCCACGTGCCCAGGTTGGCGAACAGGTTCGCAATCCAGATGACGCGGAACGCGGGAAAGGCGAAGGGGGAAAGCGTGCTGACCGTCAGGGGCGCGGCAGGCACCGCGGGCGCGTTCGGCGGCAGGTCGGCGGAGGGCGAGACGGGTTGGAGCATAGGGGCTCGGGGGCGCGTCTGGGTCCGCCCGGAAGGGCGGGCGTTGCTCGGTTGCTCGGGTGATCAATGGTACGCCTGAATCGGGGCCGCTGTGCAAGAGCGCCAGGCGGTGGATAACACTGTGGGTAAACCGGTGGATTGGCGGTGGACAGCCGGGGGATAAGCGGTGGACAACGCGGGATAACTTTGCGAGGCGGCCGGCGAATGGCGGCGTTGTAGGGCGCATTGCGACACGGGATGACAGCGCCGTGAAGAGCGCGGTGGTGTGACCATGGCGCCGAGATAACTTTTAGTGACGCATGAAAGGCAGCTGTTTCCGGGTTTTCCCGGGGATATCGAGTACGCTGCCCGGGGTCCGGTTGCCGGCCCTCTTTTCTTGAGTTTCGGGCTGCTTGCTTGCCGCCGGGGCTGGCTTCTGCCTGCTACCGGCTATCTGCTGCCCGTGTGTACTGCCCGGTGTCTGCTATGCGCTTTGTACTGCGGGCTTTGTACTGCGTACTGTTGGCTGCGTGCCTGTGCTTGTTACTAGCTTCTAACTGCTTCCTCTCCCATGACCCTGACTTTCAACGGGCGCGCGTTCGCCGCCCTGCTTGCCGTTACCGCGCTGCTGGCGCTGATCGCCTTGTATGGCGCGCCGTACCCGTTCCTGCGCGGGTTCCTGGGCGACGTGATTGCGGTGGGCTGGGCCTACCTGGTGTACCGCACGTTCATCCGCGCGCAGGTCTTGCCATTGGCGATTGCGGCGCTGCTGACGGGGTATGCGGTGGAATTTGGCCAATACCTGGCGCGGCTGTACGGCTGGCAGTTGCAGCAGCCGGTCTTGCGGGTGGTGCTGGGCAGCGTGCCCGACTGGTGGGACGTGCTGGCCTATACCGTGGGATTCGTCGTGGTGTTGTTGTTGGCGGGCGCCAACCAGCGCCGCCAACACGCCGCGTCGCTACAGGACGCGCGCCTGCGTGCAAGCTTGCGCGCCCGCCGCTAGGCGGACGCCGGCGCACCGGCCCGGGGCTGGCGCCCCGGCGGGATGACCGACCACTTCAGCAGCGTTCGCCCCGGCAAATCGCAAGCCCTGCCATGCCGGCCGGGGCTGCCAAGACCATCACCCTGCTTGATACATCGGCTCGTCGTCGTTACGACGGGCCGCGGGTGCTGCCGGGCGCAGCGGTTGCAGGCGGGCGTTGCGGAAAGGCGCGAACAGTTCGGCCCAGGATTTGGGCAGCAGCGGCGTGGCGTGGCGCACCGCATCGCGGCGGGCGTAATGCGCCAGCAGCTGCTGGCCGATGGGAGCGTCTCCAAGAGGATGGCGGGTATTCATGGTATTTCCGTATTGCATTGAAAGTGTATTCATTGTACTAGCGCCGCCCCGCATCGTCCAGTTCGCCCGCCGCGCCTGTTGTGCGTCTTCAACTCGTTGATATCAAAGGTTCTGCCCCTTTTTTCACGGCTTTTCTCCGGGATTGCCCTAGCAGTCCGAAACAGTAGACGGTATACAATGTTCTTCATGCCCGGGCTAAACCAGCCTGGAATCCTCCCACTGGACTGGAGCGCGTCATGGCAGAACTGATGAACCGAGATGAATTCCGTACCGCGTTGGAAAACGCGATCAAGGGCAAGAGCGCCAACGCGTCGCCCTTTTCCATTGCCTGGGCCGAAGGCAAGCTCAGCCGCGAGCACCTGTCTCGCTGGGCCGAGAACCACTATCACTATGTCGGCCCGTTCGCGGATTACCTGGGATATCTCTACGCCCGTACGCCAGATACGTACACCGAGGCCAAGGACTTCCTGCTGGCCAATATGTACGAAGAGGAAATCGGCGGCGATCGCCATACCGATCTGCTGATCCGCTTTGCCGAAGCCTGCGGCACGACGCGCGAACGCGTCACCAATCCGGACAACATGTCGCCCACCACGCGGGCACTGCAAAGCTGGTGTTATGCCGTGGCCATGCGTGAAGACCCCATCGTGGCCGTTGCCGGGCTGGTGGTGGGCCTGGAATCCCAGGTGCCGTCCATCTATCGCAAGCAGACGCCGACGCTGCGTGAAAAGTACGGCTTTACCGATGAAGAAGTGGAATTCTTCGACCTGCACATCGTGTCGGACGAGATTCACGGTGAACGCGGTTATCAGATCGTGCTGGAACACGCCAACACGGTCGAGCTACAGCAGCGCTGCCTGAAAATCTGCGAAATCGGCGCCCAGATGCGCCTGCTGTACACCACGGCGCTGTACACCGACTACGTGCAGCACGAGATCAAGCTGCCCGAACTCGGTCTGGCCGCCTGATTCACCCCCGGCGTTTATCGGGGCGGCGCCGCATCGGTGGCGCGCCCCGCCCACCGCTCCAGGACGACAGACTCATGCCTACCGTGGTATTTCATAAAGGCGGCCAGACCTACACCGATGTGGTCAAGGACAACACCAACCTGGTGGTGCGGGCCGGCATCAAGCAGTTTCCGTATCCGCATCTGCGCTACGAATGCGGCATGGGCAAGTGCGCCAAGTGCGCGTGCCGGGTGCTGGCTGGCGCCGAGCATCTGCCCGCGGTGAACTGGAAAGAAAAGAAGCAGCTGGGCGATCGCATCGAGCAAGGCTACCGGCTGGCGTGCCAGCTGTGGCTGAACCACGATGTTGAACTGGTCCAGGACGCGGAGGCATAAGCCGATGGACGCTGCCTGCTACGTGATCCTGACGACCAAGCCCGGCGTGTTCCACACCGACGTGGGCGCCGACGTCGACATCGTCGAAACCTACGACTACGTTTTCTACGGGCGCACGCTTGCGGTGTTTCGCATTGCCCGGTTGCACGGCGAGACGCGCCTGGTGGTGACCGAAGATACGCCGCCTTACGTGGTCAACCGCGTGCCGTCCAAGTTCCTGGAAAAATTCGCGTCTGTCGAGGCCGCCCGCAAGGAACTTGCGCACCTGACGCGCTTCGGCAGCATGGAATCCACCTTGACGCTGCGCCCCGCCGCCGCTGTCGCAGAGCATTGACACCCATGGTTCAGATCACATTTCTATCGAATGGCGGCAAGATTGCCACCGCGCCCGAGAACAGCAACTTGCTGCGCGTGTCGCTCAAGGAAAAGGGCGGCATCCCGTTCAAGTGCGGGGGCGGCTTGTGCGGCACCTGCAAGTGCCGGATCGAAGAGGGGCTGGAAAACACCGACGCGGTCAAGCCGAAAGAGCGCAAGCACCTGCGTCCCGAGGACTTTGAAGCCGGCTACCGCATGGCCTGCCAGACGTTCGTGAACGGCGACGTGAAGGTGTCGTGGGTGGTGCAGAACGGCAAGGGTGTGGTGGTGGGCGTCGGGGCCGATCCGGTCGACGCGCCGGTGCCGTCCGCCTGAAGCTAAGGGGTAATGCGCGTCGCAGCATCGGCTGCGACCGCACATTGTCCGGGACCGGGCGTTTCCAAGTCGGCAAAAAAAACCGCAACGCCGCGTTGATTCGCCGCGCCGGGTCAATCCGCCGCGTCGTGGTGCTGCTGCTGTTGCTGCGTTTCCGTGTACGCCTTGGCGGCGTTGTGCACGTGCTGGCTGGCCAGCAAGGCGGCCAGGTCGCCGTTGCCGGCAATCACGGCATTCAGAATCTGCGAATGCTCGTCCCAGTTGGCCTTGGCGCGGTGCATGTTGCTGGGGGCGAACAGCAGCGCCGTGCGATCCCGCAGCGACCGCATCAAATCCGTCAGCACCACATTGCCGCCGATGGTGGCCAGCATTTCATGAAACTGGGAATTCAGCGCCAGGAACTTGTCCAGCTGTTCACTGCGCGCGGCCTCGGTGCCTTCGCGCAGAAAGGCCTGCAAGCGTTCCACCGTCTTGGCATCGCGCCGCTGCGCCGCCAGCTTGGCATTGAGCCCTTCCAGGGTGGCGCGCACTTCAACCATGTCATACGCCACCGCATCCGACAGCACCGATACCGAAGCACCGCGACGCGGCTCGATGGTGACCAGCCCTTCGGCGGCCAAGGCGCGCAACGCTTCACGCACCGGTATGCGCGACACGCCCATCTCTTCGGATAAGCGGCCTTCAACCAGGCGGTCTCCGGGGGTGAATTCCCCGCTGAGAATGCGTTCGCGCAGCTTGTCGCGGATGACGGCGAACAACTGAGGATGCTGCTCGCCGATCTTCAGCGGAGCGGAAGACTGCGTTTCAGCGGCTTGCGGGCTGACAGGCGAAGTGGTCATGGCGAGCATGTGTGGATTAATGGATACAGTCTCCATTGTATTACCGGGTGTAGCAAGGTGCCGTGGCAAAAAGCGCGCATCAGTTGCCCCAAAACGCTTTGACCAGCACACCCACCGCGCCCAGCGCGCATGCCGCAAGCAGAACGACGCGCACGGCGTGGGGCGGCAACAGCGTGCGCAACCGGTTGGAGACCGCAAAACCGGCCAGCAGGAAGGGCGCCAGGCTCAGTGCCAGGCCGATGTGATAGCCGGTGTACCGCTTGGCCAGCGCCAGCATGGCAAGCGAAAAGATCGACCCCAGGAACAGCACCACGCCCAGCGTGGCGCGTAAGCGGGGCGGCGCCGTGTGTTGTAGCACGATGGCGATGGGCGGGGCCCCTACCGAGGTCATCGTGCCCATGATGCCGGAGGCCACGCCGGCCCCGGACACGCGGCCCGGCGTGGCGGTAAAGCGCAGCCCCGCCGCGCTTAGCCCCACCGCGATCAGGATCATGCCGGCGAACAGCACGCCCAACGTCTGCGGCGCGAAGCGCGCCATGGCGTAGATGGCGATCAAGGTGCCCACCGCACGGCCAACCAGCGCATACGACACCGACGACCAATCGATGGAAGCCCGTTCGCGCAGCGCCGTCAGCAGCGAGATGAAGCCGCCCAGCGTCAGCAGCGGGCCGGGGGCCAGCTGCGGGAAGAACATCGCCGCCACGGGGGCGGCAAACATGGCGAAGCCGATGCCGCCCACGCCCTGGGCCACCGCCGCGCCGAACACCACGACGGCCATTGCGGCGTACTGCCAAAGATCGGGGTAGGGCAAGGTCGCTGGCATGGGCTACAGCCTTTTATGTATACGATAGTCAGAGAGGCAATTTTGTCACGCCCGCTGCGTTGGATAAAACCACGGGTATTCCCTTGTTTTTACGCCGTTATTCATCCATTTTTCAGAATTATCGGTTTCCCTAGGCGCTGCATATTTCGATTGGTATGGCTTACAACGAAATATAGTATACCGACTGTGGCGATCCAACAGCCACGTCACAAGGGGAATCACGCATGCAAGCGGACGTTGTGCTCACAGCTGCTCACTGGATGTACCTGATCAGCGTGGCCGCCATCATCCTGACGATGATTTTGCGGGCCAATGTGGTGGTGCCATCGGTGATCGGCACCTTTCTGGTGGTGCTGGCCATCACCGGCAATCCGATCAGTGCGCTGATCGGAATCTTCTCGGCCAGCTTCGTGGCCGCCAAGGAGTTGTTCAACATCTTTCTGGTCATCACGTTCATGACCGCCCTGCTCAATTCCCTGAAGACGCTGCAGGCGGACGTGCGGATGGTGCAGCCGTTCCGGCGCATCATGCGGGGCGGGCATTCGTCGTTCATCATCATCGCCCTCTGTACGTATGTGATCTCGCTGTTCTTCTGGCCGACGCCCGCGGTGCCGCTGGTGTCCGCCATCCTGCTGCCCGCCGCCATCGCGGCCGGCCTGCCGCCGCTTGCCGGCGCCATGGCCATCGCCATCGCCGGGCAGGGCATGGCACTGTCGTCCGATTATGTGATTGGCGTGGCGCCCAGCATCAGTGCCAAGGCGGCGGGCGCGGCCGTCAGCGCGGCCGTGGTGGCCGACCGGGCGCTGGTGCTGTCGCTGATTACCGGCGCCGTTGCGCTGGTGACGGCCTACCTGTTGATTCGCAAGCACATCGTGCCCGCCAACGCGGCGTTGCTGGACGCCTGGCAGGCCCGCGCGCAAGACGGCAGCCTGGCGCGGATCGAACAGTCCGGCTCGTTCGACAAGGCTGAACTGGCACGCGGCACCATGGGCGCCGACCCGGCGTTGCCGCAAGGCCCCGTCGTCAACGACGAGGAACGCCGCCGCGTGCGCTGGTCCAAGACCTTTGCCGTGGTGACGCCGCTGGCCTTTCTGGCCGTGATCGCGGTGATGGTATTGCCCCGCCTGTTCCCGACGCTGCCCGCCCTGCGCGGCGGCGATGCGGCGGCGCTGGTAGGGGGCGTCGCCTTCGTGGTGATGATGCTGGTTACGCTGGCCGCGGAAGGGCCGCGCAAGATGCTGGACGTGTGCCCGGAGCACGTGACGGACGGCTTTGTCTTCGCCTTCAAGGCCATGGGATCGGTGCTGCCGATTGCCGGCTTCTTCTTCATCGGCGCCAACGAAACGGCGGCGCAGATTCTGGGCGTGCCGCAGGCGCAGGCTCCCGGGTTGCTGTTCGAAGTGATTTCGGCGGGCCAGCACCTGATTCCCGAAAACCATTTCCTGGTGGCGTTCGGCGTGTTGCTGGTGGGCATGATCACCGGCATCGACGGCTCCGGCTTTGCCGGCCTGCCGCTGACGGGCACCTTGTCCGGCGCGCTGGGACCCGTGGTGGGCGTGGACCCGGCCACGCTGGCGGCGGTTGGCCAGATGGGCGCCGTCTGGACGGGCGGCGGCACCTTGATCGCGTGGTCGTCATTGATTGCCGTGGCCGGATTCGCCCGAGTCAACGTGCTGTCGCTAGTGCGGGCGTTGTTGCTGCCGGTCCTGCTGGCGCTGTTTGTCTCGACGATCTGCGCGGTATTGATCTGGAGCTGACGCCGCCGGGCGGGTTGATGCCGAAAAGGGGCTCGCGGGCCCCTTTTTCGTGCCCGGGCCTTGGGGTTATCACGGATCGTCGGCAAGTGATTAAAGTATACAATGTTCACAGCTACCCGATTGCCCCGCTGAGCCAATAAGCCCAAGGTTCATTGGGCCACTCGGACCACCCCGTACCGGTAAAGGAAGCGCTTCCGTGGACGATCTTTCGCAGCAGACATTCATGAACCATATCGGCGGCGCCTGGGTGCCCAGCACCGGCGGGCGTACGGCGCCGAATATCAACCCGGCCGACACCCGCGATATCGTGGGCAACTTTCCCGTGTCGGATGCCGACGATGCACGGCGCGCGGTGCAAGCTGCCGACGACGCCTTCGCCGCCTGGCGCGACACGCCGATCTCCAAGCGCGCCGCCATTCTGTTTCGCGCCGCGCAGTATCTGGAAGACCACGCCGATGCCTTTGCCCGCGAGCTGACCCGCGAAGAGGGCAAGGGGCTGAACCTGGCCAAGGACGAAGTGCTGCGTTCGGCGCAGACGATCCGTTTCTATGCGGTCGAGGGGCAAAGCTTCACCGGCGAAACCTTTGTCAATGACGATCCCGACATGGTTGTCTACAGCCAGCGCGAGCCCCTGGGCGTGGCGGCGGTCATTTCGCCGTGGAACTTCCCGATTTCCATTCCCGCCCGCAAGATCGCGCCCGCGCTGATCGCCGGCAATACCGTCGTCTTCAAACCGTCTTCCGACGCGCCGTTGTCGGGCTACCGCCTGACAGAAGCGTTCGTGCAAGCCGGCTTGCCCCCAGGTGTGCTGAACCTGGTGATCGGGCCGGCGGCGGCCGTGGGCGCGGCCATCACCAGCGCGCCGGCCGTACGCGCCATCTCGTTCACCGGTTCGACGGCCGCGGGCGAACAGATCCACCGCAGCGCGGGGCTGACCACGCGCACGCAGATGGAACTGGGCGGCAAGAACCCGTTGATCGTGCTGGCCGACGCCGACCTGGATCGCGCCGTGGACCTGGCGGTCAAGGGCGGCTTTTCGCTAAGCGGCCAGGCTTGCACGGGCACCAGCCGCGTGCTGGTCGATGCGAAGGTGCGGCAGGCGTTCACCGACAAGCTGGTGGCGCGCATTCAGGCGCTGACCATCGGCAACGGCCTGAAAGGCAATTTCGACCTGGGTCCCTTGGCCACCCGCAAGCAGCTGGACAACGTGTTGGGCTACGTGGCGATCGGCAAAGAAGAAGCCACGCACCTGTGCGGCGGCGACGTGCTTGCCGGCCCCGAGTTTGACCACGGCTATTACGTCACGCCCGCGCTGTTTACCGATGTCACGCAGCAGATGCGCATCGCCCGCGAAGAGATCTTCGGGCCCGTTATCGCGCTGATCGAAGTCGACGGGTACGAGGACGCCATCGCCAAGGCCAACGACACCGAGTACGGCCTGTCCGCCGCTATCGCCACCACGGACGCGCGCTACGCGCACCGCTTCGCGCGCGACATCCAGGCGGGCACCGTCAAGATCAACCGCACCACCACCGGCAACCTGATCAATGCCCCCTTCGGGGGGCTGAAGCACTCCAGCACATCCACATTCCGCGAATCGGGCCGCGTGGGCCTGGAGTTCTACACGCAGATCAAAACCGTCTACCGCGCCGGCTGAACGCGCGGCACACACTGAATAGGCTACGAACATGAAACAGATCTACCGCCTGGAACTGGAAGAAGCGCGCCTGATGGTGCGCGCGGCCATCGCCAAATCCGAAGCGATCGGTGTGCTGGAATCCATCTGCATCGTGGATGACGGCGGCTATCCCATTGCGCTGGAACGCATGGACGGCGCCCGCATCACCGGTCCGCAGATCGCCTGGAACAAGGCCTTTACCGCCGCGGGCCACAAGCGTTCAACGCATCTTTTCAATACACCGCCCAACGGCCCCGCGCTGCCCGGCAACGAAGCGTTCGGCATCCAATGGAGCTTTGACGGCAAGTTCGCCGTGTTCGTGGGCGGCTTCCCGATCGTGGTCAACGACGAGGTGATCGGCGGCGTGGGTCTTAGCGGCGGCAATGGCGAACAGGACACGCAGGCGGGCCTGGCGGCGTTGACGGCGCTGGCCGAACTGCTGGAGCCGCGTGGCATGAAAGTGCTGGTGCAGGCCGACATCAAGAAATAAAGCGAGGCTGGCGATGGCATACCGCGTGCACATTCTTCAAACCGGCGAAGCCTTCGTCGCCGGCCCCGACGAATCCCTGTTGGAAGCGGCCGAGCGCGCGGCGGTGAAGCTGCCGCACGAATGCACCTTCGGCGGCTGCGGTACCTGCCGCATCAAACTGGAATCGGGCGCGGTGGGCTATGAAGAATTTCCGATGGCGTTGACGCCGGAAGAAGCGGCCGAAGGCTACGCGCTGGCATGCCAGGCGCGCGCGCAAAGCGATCTTTGCATCAGCGTGGCCAGCAGCCGGCAGGTGTTTCCCGAGCCGCGCCGGATGTCGGCCACCGTGCACGGCATCCACGCCTACACGGACGACATCCTGCACCTGACGCTGGCGCTGCCCGATGGCCCGCTGGACTATGTGCCCGGCCAGTACATGAACGTGCTGCTACCCGACGGCGAAACGCGCAGCTTTTCGATGGCATCGGCGGCGTCGGGGCGCGCGCAGGTGGACTTCCATGTGCGCCGCATTCCTGGCGGGCGCTATACCGACCAATGGCTGGGCCAGGCGCAAGCGGGCGCTGCGTTGACGATCGAGGCCCCGCTGGGCGTTTTCAGTTACCACGAGGAAGACTGGCGCCCGTTGATCATGGTTGCGACGGGCACGGGCATCGCGCCAATCAGGGCCATCCTGGAATCCTTGCTGGACAAGGAAGACTGCCCGCCCGTCACCTTGTATTGGGGCATGCGCACCGAAGCCGACCTGTACCTGCAGGACGAGATTGCAGGCTGGGCGGGACGCTTGTACGAATTCACTTTCGTGCCGGTGTTGTCACGCGCGGACGCAAGCTGGCAAGGCCGGCGCGGCCATGTGCAGCACGCCGTCCTGCAAGACCACGACGACCTGTCCGAACACGCCATCTACCTGTGCGGCGCACCGGCGATGGTGCAGGACGCCAAGCACCTGTTCGCCGG
Organism: Achromobacter semiaridum; assembly: GCF_053543755.1. Taxonomy (NCBI): domain Bacteria; kingdom Pseudomonadati; phylum Pseudomonadota; class Betaproteobacteria; order Burkholderiales; family Alcaligenaceae; genus Achromobacter; species Achromobacter semiaridum. The sequence continues at coordinate 50,918 of NZ_JBLVOL010000129.1, forward strand.
GCGCGGCGCCAGCCTGGACCATATCTACGCCGACAGCTTCACCTTCCAGCACGCGCTGGAACCGGCGGCGTGACGCCCGGCCCCGCCCCCACCCGCGGCCACCTACCGAAATACCAGCACCGGCAAGCGCGTCTTGGCCAGCACGCGCTGCGTTTCGCTGCCCAGCAGAAAGCCCGTCATGCCGTGCCGCCCGTGCGAACCCATGATGATCAGGTCACAGCCCTGCGTCTTGGCGGTTTCCACGATGGCCTCGTGCGGATGGTCGTTGACCATCACGACGACGTTGCACGGCACCAGCGCGTGTCGGGCCTCCATCTCAAGCCCTTCCAGGTAGCCTTCCGCGTTCTTGCGGGCCTGATCGGTATGGTGCGCCTGCGTGGTGCCCAGCATCTCGGCCTGGTAGACCAGCAGATGGTCTTCGGGAATGGCGCGAATGAGCGTGATGGTGGCGCCCATTTCCTTGGCGAAGACAAGGGCGCGCTTGAATGCCGATTCGGATAGCAGGGAGCCATCCACGGCGATGAGCAAATGCCTGTACATGTTGCCTCTCCTTTAGGAAAAGGAATGTCGAGCAACGGCGAAATCAGTATAGGCCTGCTGATCCGCGCTATCCAGTCCCGCGAAAGGAGGATGCGAAGGAGACGTTACGCGCGCGCGTCCCCCCGGCATAACGTCATGCCGACTAAGTATTTTTCCGCATCCGGACAGGGTGAAAGAATGCCGCTTCGCCTTTCACCTTTTAGCCTCAGGCCGGGACCCTTCATGACCATTCAATCCATCAACGCCCGCAACCAGTTTCGCGGCAAGATCAAAGAGATCATCCTGGGGCCGGTCGTGTCCGAGGTTGACGTGGACACCCCCGCCGGCATCGTCACGTCGGTGATCACCACGCGTTCCGTGAAGGAACTGGACCTGCAGGTGGGCACCGAGGTGTTGGCATTCGTCAAGGCGACCGAGGTGTCCGTCGCCAAGCTGTGAACGGCCTGCACCGGATCGGCCGTACTGATCGGCCGTACTGAAAAATATTCCCTTGCCCCGGCGTTAGGCATATATTGTCATCGCGATATCCGGCAGTTCCCTCGTGGCTTTGAGCTTCATGCGTTGCCTCACGGAGAACGGTTCATGCGTCGACTGCAAGGGTGGTTCATTGGCTGGTTGTGCCTGGGGCTGGCGGTTTGCCTGCCCGCGGCGGCGCAAACCCAGCTGGACAAGGGGCAGCTGGATCAGTTGATGGCGCCGGTGGCGCTGTACCCTGATTCCTTGCTGTCGCAAATTCTCATGGGGGCCACGTACCCCGACGACATCGCCGAAGCAGCGAAATGGTCGGCGGCCCATACCTCGGAATCGGGTGACCAGGCGGTCAAGGCCGTCGAGGCCGAGCCCTGGGATCCCAGCGTCAAATCGCTGGTGGCGTTCCCGTCCGTGATGGACATGATGGGGCGCCAGCCGGATTGGGTGAAATCCGTGGGCGATGCCTTCCTGGCGCAGCCCGACGCGGTGATGGATTCCGTGCAGCGCTTGCGTACGCAGGCGCAAAAGGCCGGCAACCTGAAAAGCACGCCACAGCAAACCGTCACCTCCAGCACCACCAACGACAAGACCGTGGTGGTGATCCAGCCCACCGATCCGCAGGTCGTCTACGTGCCCAGCTACAACCCCAGCGTGGTGTACGGGGCTTGGGCCTATCCCACATATCCACCGTATTACTACCCGCCGCCGCCGGGGTCCGTGTTTGGGACGGCGCTGGTGTCGGGCATCGGCTTCGGCCTGGGGGTGGCGGCCGTCAACTCCATGTGGGGCGGGTTTGACTGGGGACACAACGATGTCGATATCGATGTGAACCGGTACAACAACATCAATGTGAACCAGCGCATCGACAACGCCCGCAACAACAACGTGTCGTGGAAGCACAACCCTGAAAATCGCGGCAACGCGCCCTACGCCGATTCGGCCAGCCGGCAGCGGTTTGACAGTCAGCGCCAGGCGGGTTTGCAAAACCGTCAGTCGGGGCAACGGGTGGGCCAAGGTCAGGCGCAGGGCGCGCGCGCGGCGGGCGCCGGCGGGGGCGCCGCGGTGAATTCTCGCGATGCCGCGCGTGACCGCGCGGCGCAATCGTTCCAGGGGCGCACGGGGCAACCCATCGCGGGCCACAACGAGG
>NZ_JBLVOL010000130.1:0-5134 GCF_053543755.1 Achromobacter semiaridum
GGCGGCCGGGGCGCGCGCCCGTGGGGGCGCCGTCTTCCTCGACCAACTGGCCGTTGACCAGTACGGCGTGGATGCCGGTGGACGGCAGCGTCGGTTCGGCAAAGCTGGCCAGGTCGGCGACGGTGGCGGCGTCGAACACCACCACGTCGGCATAACAGCCGGCGCGCAGCACCCCGCGATCTTTCATGCCGAATTGCGCGGCGGTCAGGCTGGTCATGCGGCGCACCGCCTCCTCCAGGCCCAGCACGCGCATCTCGCGCACATAACGCGCCAGCACGCGCGAAAACGCGCCCCACAAACGGGGATGCGGGCGCTGATCATGCGGCAGGCCATCCGAGCCGATCATCACGCTGCCGTGCCCGATGACACGCTTCACGTCGGCTTCGTCCATCGAGAAATAAATTGCGCCACCCGGCGACAGATCTTCGGCCAGGCGGGTGGGGTCCTTGCCTTCGCGCTCGGCCAGTTCGCGCAAGTCCACGCCCTGGATTTCCGGGCGCGTCTGCGACCACGTGACGATGATTTTTTCGCCGGCCGCCACGCGGCGCGGTTCCAAAATGGTGGACGACGCGGCGTAGGGATACACGTCCATGCCCAGTGGCTGGTCGGCGCGCACGCGGTCAAACAGCGCCAGCGTTTGCGCGGTGCGCCCGTGGTTGTGCTTGCCGGTGACCTTGTGGTGCGACAGGATGGCCGGCACGTCGGCGGCGCGCCCGATCAGGAAGGCTTCTTCCATGGCATCGCAGACGTGGTCGGCTTCATCGCGCAGGTGTGTGGTGTACAGGCCGCGCCAGGCCGACAGCGGTTCGGCCACGCCGATGACTTCTTCGGTGCTGGCGTGCATGGCGGTGGGGTAGTACAGCCCCGTGGACAAGCCCGCCGCGCCGGCCGCCATGGCTTCGTCCAGCGCGCGGCGCATGGTGGCGATTTCGGCTTTGTCGGCAGGGCGGTCAAGCCGGTCCATGGCGGATACGCGCAGGCTGGAATGGCCTACCAGCGCCAGGCTGTTGACGGCGGCGGGCGCGGCGTCCAGCGCGGCGGCGTAGTCCTGCATGCGCGCGTAGAGTTCGCCCGTGTGCTTGGCCAGGAGGTTCAGCGGGGGCGGCACCACGTCACCCGGCGTGCGCACGGGCGCCAGGCTGATGCCGCAATTGCCCGTGACCACGGTGGTGACGCCCTGGCTGACCTTGGGCCGCATCAACGGCGTGCCCAGCAGCGCGCGGTCATCGTGGGTGTGGCAATCGATGAAGCCGGGCGACACCACCTTGCCGGCGGCGTCCACGCGATGCCGCGCGCGCCATGACGAGCCATCGCCGATGGCCGCGATGCGTTCGCCCTGGATGGCCAGGTCCGCGCGAAAGGCGGGCCCGCCCAAACCGTCGGCGATCTGGCCGCCGGTGATGATGATGTCGTAGTCGTGCTGATCGGTTTGCGCGGGCATGAAGGGCTCAGGTGGCGGGGTCGGCGGCCGGCGATTTGCCTCGGCGCGCCTCCAGGGTGGCAAGGGATTCGGAATTCAAGGGGTCTGGAAAGCCATGGGACACCAGGTGTTCCAGCGCGCCGCTGATGCGGTCCCAGCCTTCGGGCGTGCGCAGCGGCACGCCCAGGAAGTGGGATTCGGTCTTGCCGCGCAGCATCAGGTACAACACGCCGGCCAGCATGACGCTGACCATCGCCGGCATGTCCACGTCGGGGGCCAGGCCATCGACGCGGTCGATGAAACCGCGCGCCGCGCGTTCGCGCCGTTCGGCCAAGGGCGCCGACACCTCGTTGCGTTCGATCAGTTCCCAGCGGCGCACTTCGCGCAGGGTTTCGTTGCCGGCCAGCGCGTCGATCTGCGCGCGCAGCATCGACATCACCAGTTCGCCCGGCGTGCGCTGGCTGGATTCATCAGCGGCCAGCAACCCGGGGTTGCGCGTCCAGAAGTCCTGCTCCTGCATCCAGGCCAGCATCAGGCCCGGCATGCCGTCGAAGTAGCGGTAGATCAGTTCTTTGCTGACGCCGGCGCGTTTGGCGATGGCGTTGATGCCCACGCCGCCCATGCCCGTTGCAAGGATCTGGTCTTGCAGCGCCTGCAAAATTTGTCTTTCGGTATTTTCGCGACGGGACATGGCCTATTCCTTCATGAGGATGAGGGAGCGGGCGGGGTCCGGCACGCCGGTCACCTGCCCGTCGGCCAGGTCGGCAATGAGTTCGCTGACGGTATGGCCGATACGCCCGCCATCTTGCCAGACTTCACTGCCCAGGTAGACCGCGTTCGCCCGGCGGGCGCCATGAGGCAGCGACGGGTCGGCCTGTTCGATGGAAAGTATGCCTCCGCGTGCATCGACGTGCACGCGATCCTGCGTGGAGCGGATGATCGGCGTGCCCGCGTACAGTCGCAATGCGCGGTAGGAAGCGGTTGTACCGGTCAAGGCGTACCAGGCCAGGTCCGCCATGGCGTGCGGCAGCGGCGCGCACGGATGAATGGAGTTGTGCAGCACGGCCACACGGCAGTCGCCGTTATCGTGCCGGGCCATGCCGTGATCGGGGCGGCGCGACACGCGCTGCGTATTGCCCCAGCCCAGTTCGCCCGTGACGGATAACGCGATCAGGCCCGCGTCGATTTCGGGGTGCGCGCCCAGCACGCGCGCGACGGCGTCGCCGGGCTTCGCACCGCCCGCCATCAGCCGCAGCGTGGCCACGTTCAGCGGCACGCCGTCCGCGCCTGGGCGATTGGGCAGGCGGTGGCCCGTGACCAGCCCCACGCCATCGGCGCCCGGCAGGAACTGCACCAGGGGCTCGGGGCGGTCCGGCCCGCTTTCGATCAACGCCGCGCGCCGGGCCTGCAACCAATGTGCCGGCAGGTCCAGCGCGCTGACGCCGCCGCGCTGGCACGACGCGTGGTGCACGCGGCCCGCGTCGTCCAGGATGGCCAACACCGCGAAGCCGCCGATGGCGCCATGGCCCATCAGCTCGGCGGCCAGCGCCGCCGCGTGGACTGCCGCGCCCGCGTTGGGTCCCGCCGCCGCTACGCCGATCGTCATCGCTAGTCCGTATTGCTCGTCACGGGATCGACGATGTTCAGGTTGGTGATAAAGCGCTGGAACAGCATGGCCAGCGCCAGCGGGGGCAGCGGCCCCAGCATGCTGGCGGCGGCGAACAGGCCCAGGTCCGCGCGAAAGCCCGGCATCAGCGGCGACAGCCCCAACAACGACGCCGACAGCGTTTGCGCCTGCGTGCCGCCCGTCAGCACGATGGCGAACAACAGGTCGTTCCAGCCAACCAGGAACGCGATGATGAACGCCGCCGCAATGCCCGGCAGCGCCATGGGCAGCGTCACGTGGCGCAGCATCTGCCAACGCGTGCAGCCGTCCATGCGCGCCGCGCGCTCGATCTCAACGGGCAGCGATGCGAAGTAGCCCATCAATACCCACGACAGCAAGGGGATCACGGCGGTCAGGTATACGATCCACAGCCCGAACAGGCTGCCCGCCAGGCCGATGGCGGCAAAGAACACGTAGTACGGAATCAGCAACGCAATCGGCGGCAAGGTGCGGGACGCCAGCAACACGTAAAGCAGCGGGCCCTTGAACGGAAATTCAAAGCGGCCCAGCACGTAGCCCGCCAGCGTGGCGATGGCCGTGCCCACGGCCGCCGCCGGCAGCGCCACCAGCGCGCTGTTCACAAAGCCCGTCATGATGGCCTTGGTCTGCCCGCCAAAGATCGAATCCGATGTCGACATGCCCAACACGCGCAGGTAGTTGTCGAACGTGAACCCCCCCACGTTGTGCGCCACGCCCATGATGATGGCCGACTCGTCCATGAATGACGCCTTCAGCGTCCAGTACAGCGGGAACAAGCACCAGAAGGCGACCAGCGCGACGCCGGCCCCGACCAGCCAGGGGCGCCAGCCTTCGCCGGTGACTTGGGCAGCGTCATTGCGCATGGGCGGCTCCTTGGGGGCGCTTCTTGCGGATCAGCATGAAGTAGGCGGTGGCCAGCAACAGCGACAGCACGGTCAAGAGAAAGGCCGCGGCCGAGGCCAGGCCATACTTCGAAAATTCAAAGTTGTAGCGGAAGATCAGCAGCGGCAGGATCTGCGTGGACGTGCCCGGCCCGCCGCGCGTCAATGAGAACAGCAGGTCGAACTGGCGCACCGCTTCCACCGTCATCACCACCAGCACGATCAACGTGGTGTGTTTCAAGTGCGGCAAGGTGATGTGCCGAAAGCGCGACAGCGGCCCCGCGCCGTCCACGCGCGCCGCGCGGTACAGATCGCGCGGAATCGTCTGCAACGCGGCCAGGTAGAAGAAGCTGCCCAGCGGCGCGATATGCCAGACAAACGCCAAGGCGACCCAGAACAACGCCCAGTCGCTGGACAGCCAGACGGTGGCCGCGTTGGCCAGGCCCAGCGGCGCCAGCAGCCCGGTCAGCGCACCAAAGCTTGGGTTCAGCAAAAACGAAAACACCGTCGCCGTCACCGCCTGCGACATGGCCCAGGGCAACAGCGCCAGGCCGCGCACCAGGCCGCGCAACGGCATCTCTTCGTTCAGCACCAGCGCGATGCCCAGCGCGGCCACAAACGAGCCCACGACGCACATCGCGACAAAGCCCAGGCTGCGCCAGATGGCGTCAATGACGGCGGGGTCGGCCAACACTTCGCCATACAGGTCCGTGCCGACGAACTCCTCGGTGCGCAGGATGGCGTTGGTGTCGTGCAGGCTGAGCCAGAACGAATAGCCCAGCGGCACGCCGATGATCAGCGTGTTCAACGCGTACACCGCCACGATCACCGTCAGCGCAAAGCTCAGGTCCGACATCTCGCGCCCACCGGGGCGCGCGGCGGCCGGGCGTGCCGGCGACAGGCTGGCGGCGCTCATCGACGCGGCTCCTCGCCGCCATGCACGCGCAGCCCCTGTGCGTCGAACAGGTACAGGCGCGCCGCGGGCAGCGCCAGCGCAATCGGCGCGCCAACCTCGTAGCGGCGTTCGGGCGGCAAACGGGCGCGCAGGCGCGGGCCGTCTTCGCCGCCCACGCACACGTCCACGAACTGGTCGGGCCCCACCGGTTCAACGGCCCACACGCTGCCTTGCAGCAGCAAGCCGTCGCCCGCCAGCGGCGCGGGCGCCATGGCTTCGGGCCGGATGCCCAA
>NZ_JBLVOL010000131.1:0-14494 GCF_053543755.1 Achromobacter semiaridum
CACCTGGGTCTTGCGCGGCGCGGGCGCAGGCGCGGGTGCGGCCTGCGTCGGCGTTTCGTATTCGTCGTCCGACTCGTGCGCTGCGGGCTCGGCCGCGGCCGGCATCGGCTTGGCCAGGCGCGCGGCAGGTGCGCGATGGGCGCTGGACGTGGGGGACGCTGGTTGGCCTTGGGTCGACCCATGGGCCTTTACCGACGACTGCGACGACTGCGACGACTGCGACGACGATACGCGCGGGGCGCTTTGCTGCGCGGCAAGTTGACGCGCCGGCACTTCGATGACTTCGCCCGCGTTGATCTTGAACACCGCCACGGCTTCGGCCAGGCGTTGGGCCTGCTCTTGCAGCGAGCCCGCCGCGGCGGCCGCTTCTTCCACCAGCGCCGCGTTCTGCTGCGTGACTTCGTCCATCTGCGACACGGCGCGGTTGACCTGGTCGATGCCGCTGGATTGTTCTTCCGACGCGGCCGAGATCTCGCCCATGATGTCCGTCACGCGCTTCACCGAGGCCACGATTTCCTGCATGGTCGCGCCCGCGCGTTCCACCTGCTGCGAACCCGCGCCAACCTTGTTGACCGAGTCTTCGATCAAGCCCTTGATTTCCTTGGCGGCCTGCGCGCTGCGCTGCGCCAGCGAGCGCACTTCGCCCGCCACCACCGCAAAGCCCTTGCCCTGCTCGCCGGCGCGAGCCGCTTCCACGGCGGCGTTCAGCGCCAGAATGTTGGTCTGGAAGGCAATGCCGTCGATCACAGACACGATTTCGGAAATCTTGCGCGAGCTGGCGGAAATGCCCTGCATCGTGCTGACCACTTCCGACACCGCCGAACCACCGCGCTCGGCCACGTCCGACGCGCTGGCGGCCAGCTGATTGGCCTGGCGCGCGTTGTCGGCGTTCTGCTTGACGGTGGACGCCAGTTGTTCCATCGATGCCGCGGTTTCTTCCAGCGACGCCGCCTGTTGTTCCGTACGGCTGGACAGGTCGGTGTTGCCGGCGGAAATTTCCCGCGCGCCCACGTTGATCTCGTCCACGCCACGGCGCACGGTTGCCACGGTGCGCGTCAGGCTCTCCTGCATGCGCTTGATGGCGGCAAACAGCTGGCCGATTTCATTGGTGCTGCGTACGTCGATACGGCCGGTAAAGTCGCCACCCGAAATCTTGTCAAAGTGCTCGCCGGCCTGATGCAACGGACGCAGCACGGTGCGGTTGATGAACAGCCAGCAGCCCAGCGCCAACAGCAGCGACACCGCCAGCAGCGCAATGGTCACCGTGCGCGAGATGCGGTGGTCAGCCTCTGCCTGCACCACCAATTCGTCGGTGCGCGCATCGACAAACTGCAAGACGCCATACACGCCTTCGCGGAAAGCCGTGTTGGCAGCGCCGCCAGCGTCGTTCAGGTCCAGATAATCTTGAATGGCCAGGTTCGCCAACGCGGCGGCCTGACGCTTGTAGACGTCTTCGAACTGCTTGTAGGCGGCTTCCAGCTTTTGCACCTGCGCATCCGAACCCGGCATGCGGGGCGCCTTGCGGAAGGCTTCAAGCTGTTGGTTGCCTTCCTGCATCAACGCGTCGGCGCGCTTGGCCTGCGAGGTGGCCTGCTCGGTCTTGCCCTGCTGCATGTCCATCAGCGAATTGGCCAGCAGCAAGCGGCCCCGCAGGAACGCGGCGTAGGCGCGATTCAGTTGGGTCGCCTGATTGGAGTAGGCGTCATTGACCTGTTCCAGCTTGGCGTTGCTGGAATTGAGCCCCAACCACGCCACGCCGTTCGACGCGAACATGGCGGCCGTGAAGAGCAACAGCACCAGGACGATACAGGTGCGGACTTTCAAATTGACAAGCATGAAATACCCGAGCGTTAAGCAACGTGAAACGACACAACCTACCCTGAACGCAACCACGGACGCCCCGGTCCTTGACCGGAAGCGTCCGAGAGTGGCGCAGTAGGCCCAAGCCCTACCCGGGCCCGGCCTGGAAAAACTGCCGCTTATTTGCGGCTGAAAAGGCTGGATCCCTGGATGGTCAGGAACGCGCCGGAAGCCGCTTGCAGCGCCACCTGGCGCAAGGCAAGCTGGCTGGTGCCGGCGTAGTAGTCCAGATCTTCCAGGTCCGACAGCGTCTTGGAATACGTCAGGCCCTTCTTCGTGCCGGTCGCGTCCAGCGCTTCCAGCTCGTTCATGCGGGCGCCGACCGAAGCAGCCACGGTCAGGACGTTGTCGTAGTTGTTCGACAACTTCTTGTTGGCCGTCGCCAGTTCGTTGTTCAGCTTGGCCAGGGCAACTTCATCACCGGCGATCGGCGAATCCAGCACCTTGATCAGGCTGTCCAGCGTGTTGAACATATCCAGGTCCGCCGACTGCACGGACTCGACATTGATCACATCGCCGTTGGCCGGCGTGCCCTTGATCACAACCGACACGCCACCGAAGTCGATGGCAGCGCCATCGGTATAGGGCGTGGCGGCGGCGGGCGGCGCGGGCGTGACGACGGGCGGCACGGGCGGATTGGCATTCGGGTCCGTCGTGGTGACGCGGTAGCCCATGCTGCCGGTGGTGGGGTCCGCTTCGAACTGGACTTGGAAATTCTTGCCGATGTTGGCCGAACCGGGCGTGACCGAGACCGTGCTGAACTGCGCGGTGCCGGTGTTGCCGTTGGCGGCGGTGTTGACGTAAGCCTGCGAACCGGGGTTGGCGCGGCCAAACACATCGCTGCCCAGGTCGCTGGTGGACAACTGGCGCGACTGGTCCACCTGCACCGTGCGTTCGCCGGTGGCGCCGCTGTAGACGATCTTGCCCGTGGTGTCCTGCGAATAAGGCACCACGCCGCCCTGATAGCCCGAGAACACGTACTGGCCGTTGCCGTCCGTGCTGTTCGCCAGGCCCAGCAATGCGTCGCGGGCGCTTTTCAGCGCGGTCGACAAGGCTTGGCGATCGCTGTCGGCGAACGTGCCGTTACCGGCCTGGATGACGCGGGTACGCACGTCCTGCAATGCCGTGGTGATCGAGTCCAGGACGTTGCTTTCCTGCCCCAGATTGGTCATGGCCGTGTCACGGTTCATGCCGTACGTGCTGTTCATGCTCTGGGTCTGCGCCACGCCGATGGACAGCGAGGCCGACAGGGGATCATCCGCGGGCGTCAGGAACTTGCGACCGCTGCCGACCTGTTCAACCAGGCGGTTCATGTCGGATTCCTGAGCCATAATGCCGCTCAGGCCGTTCGCGTACATCATCGAGGTGCTCAAGCGCATGGTCCAACTCCGAATTGCTTTGTAGTCATCACAGTAAAGATCGCCTTAGCCGCGCAGGCCCAACAACGTGTCGAACACGGTGCTGGCCACATCGATGAGGCGGGCGCTGGCCTGGTACTGCTCTTGATAGATCGACAGGCTGACGTATTCTTCATTCAGGTTCACGCCCGACACCGCCTGCTGGGCAGCCGTCGTCTGCTTGATCAGGTTGGCCTGCGCCGTGGCGGCCGTCTTGACCTGGGCGGTCTGCACGCCCACCGTGTTCACCACCTGGGCAAACATGTCGGCGGTGCTCATCGTGCCGTGGCCCAGCACCTTGGCGTTTTGCAGTTGCGCCAGCTTCAGGGCGTTCTTGCCGTTGGCGTCGCCGCCATCGGCGTCGGCCGCAGCCACTTTTTCCGGGTCGCTGATCAGCACGTTGATGTCGCGCGCGGCATCGCGGGTGGGCGACAGCGACCACTTGTCGCCGGCTTGCGGCGGCGCACTGATCGTCAGCGTCACGCCCATCTCGGCGTCCAGGTTCAGCGTGGCGTTCGGCGGCGTGCCGGTCGCGGGGCCGTTGTACACGCGCGAGCCTTCCGGCATGCGCAGCACCTGGTAGTTGGTGCCGTCAAACGAGATCTCGTAGTCCTTGGCGTTGATGTTGTTCAACGTGGTGAACTGGCCGGTGATCTGGGCGTTGCTCTTGTTCGCGGTGTTGGGCACGCCGGTGGGCGAGCCGATGCTGAAAAAGTCGGTGCCCGGGTTGCCGTTTTGGTCCAGGCCCTGCTTGTGTTGCTCGTTGAACGACAGAGCCAGGCCAACGGCCATCTGGCCCAGCTGGTTCTGCATCGTGTCCAGCGACGTTGCGCGAAACTGCAACAGGCCGCCCAGGCTGCCGCCCGTGACGTCGCTGTCGCTCATTTCAACGGCCACCGTCTTGCCCGAGCCGGCCGGCAGCGTGTAGGCCACGACCGTGCGGCTGGCGTCCTTGGACGAAGCCACCGCTTGCAGCGGATACAGCGTCGTGCCGGACAGCAGCGACTGGCCGCCCTTGGTCAACGAAATATTGATCTTGTTGCCCTGCTCGTAGGTGGTGATGCCTACGATCTGGTTCAGTTCCAACACCGCTTGGTCGCGCTGGTCGAGCAGGTCGTTCGGGGGGCTGCCGTTGGCCTTGCCGGCCGCCAGCGAAATCTGGGTGTTCAGATCGTCGATGCGGCTCAGGTAGCTGTTGACCTGCTCCACCGTCGTGGTGATCTGCGTGTTCAACCCTTCACGCTGGTTCTGCATCTCGGAATAGGCCGAGCGGATCTGCGTGGTCAGGCTGTTGGCCTTGCCCAGCAGGTCGGCGCGGGCCGCCGGGTCGGCCGGCTTGCTGGCCACCGTGTTCATGCTGGTGAAGAAGTCGGTCAGGCCCGGGGCGATGCCCACCGTGCGGTCGGCAAACAGATTGTTGATCTGCGACACCTGCGAGAACTGCGTCTGCAATTGCGCACCGCTGCCTTGCGCGCCGACCAGCTGCTTGTACAGGAAGCTGTCGTAGCTGCGCTCAACCGTATCCACTTGCACGCCGCGGCCGATGTAACCGTTGGCGGTGGCTTGGGCGCCGGCGGTCGAGGTCAGGACGCGCTGGCGGTTGTAGCCCACCGTGGTGGCATTGTTGATGTTGTGGCTGGCGGTTGCCAGGCCCGCCTGGGCGGCGTTCAGCCCGCCCAGCGCTGTTTTGTACAAGTTCATGCTGACAATGCCCCGTATGTAACCGCAGCTGATATTTCTGGATACTCCAATAACGGCAGGAGATCGTCCAAATTTAGAGTCCTTCCAACATCTGGCGAGAAATTTCCACGTTGGAGGCCGCGCCGCGCAACTGGCCCATGATGCCGATCAATTTTTGTGCATAACGCGGGTCGGTTGCGTAGCCCGCGTCCTGGATCTTGCGAGCCGCGTCGATCTCGTTGCGCGCCTGGGTAACGGCCTCGTAGCGCGGGCTGTTGCCGATCAGGCGCGCGTAGTCCGAGAACGACTCCTCGTAAGAGGAATAGGCACGGAACGGCTGCGTCACCTTTTTGGCAACGCCGCCTTCGTATTCGGTGGTCAGCACGTTGACGACCTTGCCGCTCCAGCTTGCGCCGGCCTTGATGCCGAACAGGTTGTAGCTGGTGCTGCCGTCCGGGTGCTTGATTTCGCGCTTGCCCCAGCCCGATTCCAGCGCCGCCTGACCCATGATCAGACGAGCCGGCACGCCGCTTTGCTGCGACGCCAGGTTGGCCGCGCGCGACATCTTCGACACGAAGTCCACCACGTGCTCGGGTGCGCCTTCGGCGGCGGCCAGCGCGCGGTCGCTGGGCCGGTTGTTGCGCATCACGTTCAGCAGCGCCGACACTTCGCGCGAACCGCCCGTGCGGAAGTCCAGGTCGCCGCCCTGCCCGATTGCGCGCACGGCCTCGTCGGACATGTCCGACGGCTTGCCCTGCTGCATCTGCGAAAGGATGGATTGCGTCAGGCCGATGCCGGGCGAGGCCAGGTGCAGCGCCAATTGCTCGTCTGCCATGGACTGCATCATCTGCGTCTGCTGCGAATCGAACAGACCTTCCTTGGGCGTGGCCTCGCGCATGCGCTTGACCATCATTTGCAGGAACAGGGCCTCGAACTGTTTGGCCACCTGCTTTTGCTGCTCGGTGCCGGCAGGATCCTTCTTGACGTCGCGTTTCAGGTCCGACAAGCGGCCCATGTCAAAGACGGATTCCTGACGGCCCGCGCCGACCGCCGCATCTTGGGTAATTGCCATGGCCGTCAGATGATTTCCAGTTCGGCGCGCAAGGCGCCCGCGGTTTTCATAGCTTGCAGGATGGCCAGCAGGTCTTGCGGTGTGGCGCCCAGGGCGTTCAGGCCCTTGACCACGTCAGCCAGGTTGGCGCTGGTGCTTACGCGCTGCAATGAGCCATTGTCCTGGCGCACTTCGATCTGCGTGTTGGGCACCACCACCGTCTGACCTTCCGTGAAAGGCGTGTCCGGCTGCGACACCTGGTTCTGGCGGTTGATGATGACCGACAGGTTGCCGTGCGCCACGGCGGCTTCTTCGATCATGACCGTGCGGTTCATCACGACCGAACCGGTGCGGGCATTGATGATGACCTTGGCCACCGTGGGCGCGCGCGCCACCTGCAAGTCTTCCACTTGCGACAGGAAGCGCGCCTGCGAGGACTGCTCCATCGGCGTGCGCACCTGCACCACGCGCCCGTCCAGCGCGGTGGCCGTGCCTTGGCCGAACTTGCGGTTCAGCGCCTGCGCCACGTTCTGCGCGGTGCCGAAGTCGGTGTTGTTCAGTTCGACGTGGATGTAGCCGTCGCGCGAGAACGTGGTGGGCACGCCGCGTTCGACGATGGCGCCCGCGCTGATGCGGCCGCCGTTCAATTGGTTGATCTGCACACTGGAGCCGCCGGCCGACGCGCCCGCGCCGCCGACCAGGATGTTGCCCTGGGCGATGGCGTAGACCTGGCTGTCGGCCCCCTTAAGCGGGGTCATCAGCAAGGTGCCGCCGCGCAGGCTCTTGGCGTTACCCATGGACGACACCACCACGTCCAGCGTCTGGCCGGGCCGTGCGAACGCGGGCAAGGTGGTGGTGACCATCACGGCCGCCACGTTCTTCAATTGCATGTTGCTGCCGGCCGGCACGGTGATGCCCAGCTGCGACAGCATGTTGGTCAGGCTTTGCTGCGTGAAAGGCGTCTGGCGAACCTGATCGCCGCTGCCGTCCAGGCCCACGACAAGGCCGTAGCCGATCAGCTGGTTGCCCCGCACGCCCTGGATCGAGGCCAGGTCCTTGAGCCGCTCGGCGTGCACCGCGCCGGCGCCGGCCACCAGCCCTACCGCCACGCACACACGGGCGAACAGGGACAGCATGGCGGATATCGAGGTGGGTTTTGTCATGGTCAGAACGGCGAAGCAAGCAGGAAGAAGCGTTGCAGCCAGCCCATGGTCTGAACTTCGTCCATGACGCCCTTGCTGCGATATTCGATGCGGGCGTCGGCCACCTGCGTGGACGACACGGTGTTCGTGCCGGTGATGGAGCGCGGATCGACCACCCCGGCGAAGCGAACGTATTCGCTGCCACGGTTGATCGCGATCTGCTTCTCGCCAGCCACCTGCAAATTGCCGTTCGACATCACGCCCACGACCGTCGTGGTGATGGTGCCGGTAAAGGCATTATTGGCGGTGCTGTCGCCCTTGCCCTGCGCCACGTTGCCACCCTTGGCGTCGGTGTTCAGGTTGGCGCCCGCCCAGCTGTCCATGAAGGACGGGGCTGCCGCGATACCCAGCGTGGCCGATCCGGTGCGGTTCGTATTCGTCGCCACGTTCTTGGACGCATTGGTGCGCTCGTTCAGCACGATGGTGACGATGTCGCCCACATTGCGCGGACGGCGATCCTCGAACAAGGGATAGTTGCCGTACGTGGTGGGCTGATAGATCGACCCCGTCGGCTGCGCCATTGGCATGGGCGGCGGCGGCGGTGCGGCCGTGGTCGGCCCGGTCACGATGGGCTCGGGCGGAATCATGGCGCAACCGGCCGCCAGCATAGCCAGCGCCGCAACGAATACCAGACGCAGGACAGACATGGGCATCACAGTTGGGTCAGGCGGGCCAGCATCTCGTCAGAGGTCTTG
This sequence comes from Achromobacter semiaridum, assembly GCF_053543755.1. NCBI lineage: Bacteria > Pseudomonadati > Pseudomonadota > Betaproteobacteria > Burkholderiales > Alcaligenaceae > Achromobacter > Achromobacter semiaridum. The sequence continues at coordinate 7,886 of NZ_JBLVOL010000131.1, forward strand.
ACGGCCTTGCTGTTCATTTCGTAGGCGCGCTGGGTCGTGATCATGTTGACCAGTTCTTCAGCCACGTTCACGTTCGACGTTTCAACGTAGTTCTGCATGATCGAACCCGCGCCGTCCACACCCGGTTGCAGCAGGTTGGCGGGGCCCGACGCATCCGTTTCCAGATACAGGTTTTCGCCGATGCTTTGCAGGCCGGTGGGGTTGATGAAGGTGGCGATCTGCAACTGGCCGATCTGCACGTTCACGCCTGCGGCGCCCGGTTGGGTCACCGAGACGATGCCGTCCTTGCCGATCGAGATGGACAAGGCGTTGTCCGGCACGTTCATGGGCGGCTGGATGACGTAGCCGCTGACGGTGGTCAGCTGGCCGTTCTGGTCGCGTTGCAGCGCGCCGTCACGGGTGTAGCCCTGCGTGCCGTCGGGCAGTTCCACTTGCAGGAAGCCACGGCCGTTGATGGCGATGTCCATTTCGCCGCCCGTGTTGTTCAGGTTGCCGGCGGTGTGGATGCGCTCGGTGGCGGCCACGCGGGCGCCCGTGCCCAATTGCAGGCCGGACGGCAGTTGCGTGGCGTCGCCCACTTGGGCGCCGGGCTGGCGCAGCGTTTGGTACATCAGGTCCTGGAACACGGCGCGGCCGCGCTTGAACCCGTTGGTGGAAACGTTGGCCAAGTTGTTCGAGATCACGTCCATGGAGGTCTGTTGACCTTCCAGGCCCGTTTTGGCAATCCACAACGAACGCATCATGATGAAGTTACTCCTGGTGCCGCGGCGGCGCCGCGCGCGAAATTGGTTTGAATCAGCGGCCGAATCAGCTGACGGACAAAATGCCGTTGGCGCGTTCCGCGTTACGGTCCGACTGCTGGATCACCTGCATCTGCTGCTCGAAGCGGCGGGCGTTTTCAATCATGCCCACCATCGCTTTCATCGGATTGGTGTTGCTGCCTTCCAGCACGCCGGACAGCAGGCGCAGGCTGGGGTCCGCCGGCGCGGGCGGCGCGGGCTGGCCATTGACCGGCGCCAGGCGGAACACGCCGTCGTCGCCATGCACCAGTTGCGCGTTGTTCGGGTTGGCCAGCTTCAGGCGACCGAGGTTCAGAATATTGTTCGGGCCGTCGCCCGCGCCGATGGCCGTGATGGTGCCGTCGGACGTGATCGTCAGCGAGGCCTGGTCGGGCACATCGATGGGGCCGCCCTGGTCGGACAGCACCGGTTGGCCCAGCGACGTCTGCAACAGGCCGTTGATGCCCACTTGCAGGCTGCCGCCGCGCGTATAGGCTTCGCCTTGCGGCGTCTGCACGGCGATCCAGCCGTTCTCGCTGGCCAGGGCCACGTCCAGGTCACGGCCCGTGGTCTGCATGTTGCCCATTTCAAAGCTGTTGCCGGGGGTCGAGGCCACCGTCGAAACACGCGTGGGCAGGCTCACTCCGTCCGTCACGGGAACCGAGCGGTACAGCGCGATCTGCTCGCGAAAGCCCGTCGTGTTCACGTTGGCCATGTTGTTGGAAATCGCGGCCTGCTGCTCAGTGATACGTGCCGCGCCATTCATGGCGGTGTAGATGATTCTGTCCATTGCCTATTCCGTCGGTGTCGTCGCGAGCCAGCTTTACTTCAGGTTCATCAGGACTTGCATGATTTCGTCCTGGGTCTTGATGGTTTGCGAGTTGGCCTGATACGTGCGCTGGGCAATGATCATGTTGACCAATTCCTTGCTCATGTCGACGTTGGAGGCTTCCGTTGCCTGACCCACTACCTTGGACATGCCGTTGGTGCCCGGCTGGCCCAGGATCGGCTGGCCCGAGGCGGACGTTTCCGTCCACGCGTTGTTGCCCACCGGTTGCAGGCCTTGCAGGTTGGCGAAGTCGGCCAGCACGATGTTGCCGACCACTTGCGTTTCGCCGTTGGTGTAGCTGGCCACCAGGCTGCCGTCGCCGCCGATGTTGATGCCGCTGAATTCACCGGAGGTGTAGCCGTCGGGCTTGGCAACCAGCTTGTAGTTGCTGCCGTACTGCGTGGTGCCGGTGTAGTTCATGGCGATGCTGATGGGGTCGGCGGGCGTGGTGGTGCCGCCGGGCTGGGCAAAGCTCAAGGTCACGACCGGGGCGCTGGTCAGCGCGCCGGCCTTGTTGAACGTGAACTGCTGGGGCGTGCCCCAGACACCGCCCGCTTCGGTCGTGGGCGCCATGGCCTGGCCGTCCATCGTGTAGTAGACGTCGTACACGCTGTTGCCGGCGGCATCCGCCGGGCGCTTGACGAAGTACTGCATCACCTGGTGCGAGTTACCCAGCGAATCGAACACCGTCATGGGCGACGCGTTGGTGTAGCTGTTGGACACCGTGGGGTCGAACGGACGGCCGATTTCGGTGACGGCGGCGGTGTAGTTGACGTAGCCGGGGATCTGGCTGATGTCGCCAGAAGTGATTGCACCACCCGCCCCAATTACCACTTCATTCGGAGCCGTGCCATAAGTAGCAGCCGGCGGCACCGCGCCCGACCACACCACCGCGCCCAGCGGGTCGCGGGTAAAGGTATAAGCCGTGCCGCCCAGGGACACGCTGCCGTCGACAGCCGGGGCCGTGACGGTATCAACCGGGTAGACCACCTTGGCGTTGGCGTCCAGGTTGGCCACGGTCGTGCCGGTGGCGGTGGCGCGCGGCGCCACGTTGGCCGTCGGCAGTTGCAGTTCGACCGGGTTCGCGCCGATGGCGCCGGCGGGGTAGCCCGTCAGGCGATAGCCCTGCGCGTTGACGATGAAGTTGTTCTTGTCGACCAGGAATTCGCCATTGCGCGAATACATCACCGCGCCGCTGGTGTCCGTCAGGCGGAACATGCCCTTGGCGCCGTCGATGGCGATGTCGTATTCGCCACCACCGCCCTGCACCGTACCCACGGTGAAGCGTTGGTTGATGGCGGCGACCTTGACGCCCAGGCCGACGCGCGAGCTGGCGTACACGTCAGCAAACGAGGCCGTGGCCGACTTGAAGCCGACCGTGCCCGAGTTGGCGATGTTGTTGCCGATCACGTCCAGGTTCTGCGCAGCGGCGTTCAAGCCGCTTAGTCCTTGTCCGAAGCCCATGTTTTCTCTCGCTAATTAATGATGTGGAGCCGTCGCCCGTGCGCCGGCATCGATTCAAATCCGCCCGGTTCAGGCGCCGATAACCTTGCGCACGTCCAACATGCTGGTCTGGCCTTCCAGGCCCAGGTCCAGACGCAGTCCGTTCGTCGAGTAAGCCACGCTCTTGACCTGGCCGTAGCTCAGGACTTCCGCGTTCACCTTCTTGCCGTCTCCGTCGGTTGCCAGCACGGACACGGTGTACGCGCCCGGCTCCAATGCCACGCCGCCGTCGTTCTTGCCATCCCAGTTCAGGGTGTAGACGCCAGTCTTCTGTTCGCCCATTTCAATGGTGCGCACCACGGCGCCGTTCGCGTCGGCGATACGAACCTGGACCTTCTGCGCATCGCTTTGCAGATCCAGGCCGTAGGGGGTGACGACGCGCTCGGCGGCGTTGTCGCCGTCCACGCCGCCCTTGACCTTGGAACCCGGGATCAACACGCCCTTGCCGATCATCGACACGGCGTTCATCGACTGGGACACATCGATCTGGCCGCTGATGGCCAGGATGGTGCTCTTCAGGTTGGTGATGCCTTCCACCGTTGCGATCTGCGCCATCTGCGAAGTCAGCTCGGCGTTTTGCATCGGGTTCAGCGGGTCCTGGTTCTGCAGCTGCGTCATCAGCAGCTTCAGGAACTGGTCTTGCAGGCCCTGCGACGTGATGGAGCTGCCGGCGCCCGCCTGGGCCAGGCCCAAGCCGGTGGTGCTGGTGTTTTGATCGACGGTGGTCATGGATTCACTCTGAGCGGAAATTAGGATTGACCGATGGTCAACGTCTTTTGCATCAAGGACTTGGCGGTGTTCAGCACTTCGACGTTCGCCTGGTACGAGCGCGACGCCGCGATCATGTTGACCGTTTCGGCCACGGGATCGACGTTGGGCATGCTGACGTAGCCCTGGGCGTCGGCCAGCGGATGCTTGGGGTCATAGATCTGCTTGAGCGGCGACGGGTCCTGGATGACGCCGGCGACGCGCACGCCGCCGATCTCCTGCCCCATGGCCTGGCCGGCGGCCGGGTTGACCTGGAATACAACCTGGCGCGCGCGGTACGGCTGGCCGTCCGGGCCCACCACGCTGTCGGCGTTGGCCAGGTTGCTGGCCGTGACGTTCATGCGCTGCGACTGCGCGCTGAGCGCCGAACCGGCGATATCGAAAATGCTCAACAAGGACATTGCCTGTTGCTCCCTTTATGGATCAATCCTGAATGGCGGTCTGCATGGTCCGGATGCGGCCGGAGATCATTTGCATCGTGCTCTGGTAGTGCAAGGTGTTGTCGGCGAACTGCACGCGTTCGATGTCCATGTCCACCGTGTTGCCGTCCATGCTGGGCTGGTAAGGCAAACGGAACAGCAGGTCCGTCGGGCCCTGCGACACGGCCTTGGCCGGAATGTGGCGCGCGGAGGTCAGCGTCAACGACGTATCGGCCAGGCGCTTGGAATCTTCCATCGCGTTCTGCATCGCCGTCTTGAAGTCGAAATCGCGGGCCTTGTAGTTCGGCGTGTCGGCGTTGGCGATGTTGGACGACAACACTTCCTGGCGCTGCGCGCGCAGTCCCAAAGCCTGCTGGTAGAACCGGAAATCTTCGTTAAGCCTGTCTAGCATCGTGGCGCCTTCGTGCGTTGCAATACGGATAGAGCACGGGACTTCGGACACACCGTTATCCCATTGGATGACGGAATCATAGGGGCCGACGGTGAAACACAATCAGCCAAATAACCCGCCATTTCTCATCCAATTCACGTATTGCCAAGCGGCCCGGACTCTTACAATTCAGTCATCATGAAAATCTCCGCACGACTTCTCCTCGCGCGCGCAAGCGGCCTTCTTGTCCTGGCATTGGCAGGCAACGAAGCCGCGCTGGCGCAAGACGCCGCCAGCCAGCCGCCCGAGGCCATCGTCATCGCGGCGCAAGACTATCTGCTTGAACAATTGGCCGCCCTGCCCGGCCAGCCTTCGGTGGCGATCGACCCGCCGCGGGTGGACCGGCTGGCGCCCTGCGACGCGATGTCCCCGTTTATGCCGTCGGGCATGAAGCTGCGTTCGCGCATGACGGTGGGCGTGCGCTGCAATGGGCCCAAGCCCTGGACGACGTATGTGCAGGCCACTGTCAGCGTGCCCGGGTACTATTACGTCGCTTCACGCATGATCGCGGCGGGCCAGGCGCTGACGCCGGACGACCTTGCCCCCCGGGACGGCGACCTGGTGTCGCTGCCGCCCGGCGCCATCACCGACCCGCAAACGGTCGTGGGCATGTCGGCCGCCTATCGCATCAACGCCGGCCAGCCGGTGCGCGGCTCGTCGCTGCGCAACGCGCAGTCGGTCATGCGGGGCGCCAACGTGCGCATCAACGCGCGGGGCAACGGATTCGTGGTCAGTAGCGAGGGGCAGGCACTGGACAATGCAGCGCCGGGCGCCACGGTGCAGGTGCGTACCGCCAGCGGCCAGGTGGTCAGCGGCGTGGTGCGCAACGCGGGTCTGGTGGAAATACAACTGTAGGGTCTGTTACAAATCGCGCGACACCATCGGACAAGCTGCCCTAAAGTTCTTTCCAGCCCTGTCGTTACAGAGACAATAGTAGGCGTATCCGTCGCAAACCGACCCAGGACGCCCTGCGGAGAAAACCTTGAAAATCAATTCGACCACCAACCGGCCCCTGTCGGCCGACGCCGTGAGCCAGCGCCCGGATTCCGCGGTTGCGCAAGCCTATGGCGCAAGCACCCCCTCGGGCTCCAGCAGCTCGCAAGTGGCGTTGAGTTCGGCGTCGCGCAAGATGCTGGCCCTGCAAGACGGTTCGAACGACATCAACGTCGAGCGCGTGGCCGCCATCCGTGCCGCCATTGCCTCGGGCCAGTTGAAGATCGATACCGGCCGCATTGCCGACAGCCTGATCGCCAGCGCGCGTGATCTGCTGAAGTAATCCTGTCCACCGCCCTATCCTCCTTCGAAGCATGACCATGAACCCCGTCGATTCCCTCCAGGCCTGCATGCGTCAGGAAGACGCGCTGATTACCGAGTTTTCAGCCATTCTGGAAGAAGAGACCGAGGTTCTGGTCGGGCCGGGCAACGTCGGCGCGCTGCAAGCCATCACCGAGCGAAAGTCGCGAGTGGCCCAGCAGCTGGTGGACCTGAGCGGCACGCGCGACGGCCTGTTGGCCGAAATCGGGCTGCCCATTGGCCACGCCGGCACCGAGCAGGCGGCCGTGCTGCATCCGCAGTTGTCGGGCATCTGGCAGGCGCTGCTGACCAAGTCGGCTTCGGCCAACGAGATCAACCTGCGCAATGGCGCGTTGATTGATGTGCATCTGCGCTATACGCAGCAGTCGCTGGACGCGCTGCGCGACGTGAACGGCGCAGGCGGCAAGAACGCAACCTATGACGCGTACGGCCGAGGTGCACGCGGCGCGCCTAATCGCAAACCCATCGTCGCCGGCTGATCCGGCGAATAGTCCCTGGCGCGGCATGCGCGCCAACATACGTGAATTCTTGTGAAAGCGCGCGGAA
>NZ_JBLVOL010000131.1:14514-16986 GCF_053543755.1 Achromobacter semiaridum
TGGGGCGCTGGGGCGCTGGGGCGCTGGGGCTCTGGGGCGTTGGGGCGTTGGGGCGCTGGGGCGCTGGGGCGCTGGGGCGCTGGGGCGCTGGGGCTCTGGGGCGTTGGGGCGTTGGGGCGCTGGGGCGCTGGGGCTTTGGGGCTTTGGGGCTTTGGAGCTTTCGAGCTTTGGAGCTCTGGGGCTTTGGAGCTTTGGAGCTTTCGAGCTTTGGAGCTCTGGGGCTTTGCCTTGGCTTCGGCCCTGGACTTCAGGCCCCCGCGACCATCTCCAGCATGGCGAACATTTTCAGGATCGCCACGGGCAGCAGGCGGCCCGACAGCTTGCGTTCCGAACCCATGATGCCGGACAGCGGGCCGCGCACGACTGCGGCCGACGGCGAATGCGCCATCTGCCAGCAGGCCGCGCCCAGTTGGCCGGCCATCAATGACTGGCGCGCCAGCGTGTGGGCGCCGTCGACGGCGGGCAGCGCCTGCCACGCGTTGGCCATGTAGCGGAAGCCGGCCTTGGCTTCGTCCTGCAACACCAGCCAGCGCGCGACGGTGGCGGCGTCGGCCTGGGACGCGGGCAGGTTGGTCAGCCCGAACAGCTGTGCGGCGATCTCGCCGCTGACCGTATCGATCAGACGCGCACACACCAGACGGATGGGCGCGGTCTCGGAGCGGCCCGGCAGGTTGATTTCGGTGCCCGACGCCCACAGCGCCAGCGGCACGGCCTGGCCGCCCTGCTCGTGCGTCAGGCCGGGCATGTCGCCGGGCTGGCCCACGGGCAGATAGCCCACACTTTTGCCGACGGCATTCAGGTTGGTCGGGCATTCGTCCTGCACCACGCGCATGCCGCCCGGGCAGCGCGCCACCCACGAGGCGCCCTGCTCGCTTAACGACTGCCACAAGGCCGACGTGCCGGCCTCCAGCAGATGCACCATCGGCAGCCGGGGCAGTTGTTCGCCCAGCCAGCGCACGCGCGCTTGCAAGGCCGGGCCGGCATCCGCTAGACCGGCCGCGCCGGGCGCGAACGAGGTCAACATGCCGTGGGCCAACGCCAGCTGCTGCGCGGGCGCGGCCAGGGCCACGCCACGGTCGCTCATCAGCAGCGCCCCCATCAACACACCACCCGGCAAGCCCTCGCCCTTCATGCTGGTCTTGCCGTGCATGGCCAGCAGGTGGCGGTTGCAGGTGGCCGAGAATTCACGCCGCACCATGGCCAGCGGGTCGTCGCCCAAGGCCGCCAGGCTGGCGCCCGCGCCATCGCCGACATAGTCGCGCCAGGACGCCCGGGCTTGTACGCAGGCCGGGTCGCTGTCGAGCATGGCGATCGTGTCATCCAGATTCTGCGCGGCGGCGATCGACGCCGGTCCGCCTTGCGGGCGCAGGATGGCCGAGGCCAGCAATTGGCGGCGGCGGGCAGGATCAACGGCGTCGGCCTCGCGGGCGGCCGGCACCAGCGACGCCAGGTCCGCCTCGCTGGGCGTATACAGGGCGCGCGCGCGCTCGACCATGGCAAAAGCGCGGTCGATCAGCACGTCGGCGCGCGCCAGTTCCATGTGTTCGGGCACCTTCTGCCCCACCGACATGTAGTGGATGGGCAGGCGGTGGCGGATGGCCGTGTCCAGCGCCGCGCCCAGGCGGGTGGCTTCGTCCAGCTTGGTGATGATGCAGCCGGCCACGTCTTCGCCCACGCCGTTGCGGTAGGCGTGCGCCACTTCGTCCAGCGTATCGCCCTGGCTGGCGGCGTTCAGCACCAGCAGGCGGCGCACGGGCTTGCCGGCGCTGGTCAGCATCGCGGCCTGCTCGGCCACCAGGCGGTCGCGCTGGCTGATGCCGGTGGTATCGATCAGCACGATCTTGCGGTTGCCCAGTTCGGCAAGAATGCGGCGCAGTTCGCCGGCGTCGCGCACGGAATGCGCGGGCACGCCCATCAGGCGGCCGTAGATCTGCAATTGTTCCAATGCGCCGATCCGGAACAGGTCGGTCGTCAACATCGCGACCTGGTCGCGGCCTTCGCGGGCTACGCAACGGGCGGCCAGCTTGGCCAGCGTGGTGGTCTTGCCGACGCCCGTCGGGCCGACCAGCGCGTACACGCCGCCGGCCAGGAATTCGTCTTCGGAGGCCACCACGGGCAGGTGGGTGACCAGTTCATTGCGCGCCCACGCCTGGGCGGCGTCGGACGACAGCCCTTGCGGCAGGCGGTCCACCAGCGTGCGCACCAGCTTTGTGCTGAACCCGGCATCCAGCAGGCTGCGGAACAGCGCGGCGGCGGCGGCTTCACGAGTCGCGCCGGGGCGGCCACCCCAAAGCAATCCGTCCATCCGCGTTTCCAGCGCACCGCGCAAGGCGCTGATGGCATCCTGCAAACCGGCCGTGGTGTCCGGCGGCAACGACGGCGGTGCCTGACGCAACGGCGCGTCCGGCATGCGGGCCATGGACGGCGCGGGTGCGGACGGCGCGGGTGCAGCGGCTGCGGTGACCGCGGCGC
>NZ_JBLVOL010000132.1:0-4152 GCF_053543755.1 Achromobacter semiaridum
CGGGGCGGATCGGTCGGATCGGTCGGGTCGGCTTCGCGGTGGGACGGTCGGCGGCGACCTCTGCAACTGCGCTACATTGATCGGCGTTCCGCCTTCGCCACGTCCCATCCATGCGCGCGCCCTGCTTGCTGTTGTCCTTGTTGGTGGCCACCGCCCTGCCCGGGCCGGCCATGACCGTTTCGTACGCCGCGCCGATAGCCACAGCCCCCACGTTTCCGGCAGCCGTGCTGGCCGATCAGCGCTACGGCCCCGACCCCGCCCAGATTGCCGATGTCTATCTGCCCGATGCATCGACACCGCGCGCCCGACCCGCGCCGGTGCTTGTCGTGGTGCATGGCGGCTCATGGAAAGGCGGCGACAAGGCCACGCCCGACGTCGTGCAGGACAAGCTGGCCTACTGGCTGCCCCGGGGCTACGCCGTGATCTCGGTCAACACACGGCTGATGCCGCAAGCCCGGCCGGCCGCGCAAGCCGAAGACCTGGGGCGGGCCATCGCGTGGATCGCCGGGCAGGCTGGCCGCTGGCAGGTTGACCCGGACAACCTGTTCGTCATGGGCCATTCATCAGGCGGCCACCTGTTGACCTTGCTGGCCGCCGACGCCGCGATGCGCCAGCGCACGGGCGCCCCCTTGTGGCGGGCCAGCATCATCCTGGACGGGGCGGGCTTCGATCTGCTGGACGTCATGCCGCGCCCGCACGCCCCGTTTTACGACGAAGCCTTCGGCGCGGACCCCGCCGAATGGGCGCAGGCGTCGCCCGCCGCGCAACTGACCGGGCCGCAACCGCCCGCGTTATTCGTGTGTTCCACATTGCGACCGGACCCATGCCGACGCGCGCAGCGCTACGCCGACCTGTTGACGGCACATGGCGGCCAAGCCGCGCTGTTCGGCGTTGCCCGCAACCACGCGCAGGTCAACGCCGACGTCGGTGCCGACAACGAGGCCACCCGCGCAATCAACGCCTTCATCACCGCACGACTACAGCGGTAGAAGCCGTAAGCGCGATAGGACGCAGGTGGAACCGTCCGGCGACGATCGGTGGCCATCGAAAAACGGTCGACAGCGATAGGGACCGACGAGCAACAGGCCGCGCGTTCGTGACACAATCTGGCCCGCCTCAATGACGGGCGGGCCGCCATCGTGCCCGCCACCTCCATGCCCCTGTTCACCCTGCACCGCCTGACCTCGCTGATCCTGACCGCCGCCGGCCTGCTGGCCTTGGCGGGCGCTCACGCCGAACCCGCGACGGTAGGCGATATGCCGCCCCGTATGCCGCCCCGTATGGCGCCCCGTATGGCGCCCCGTATGGCGCCCGCCGTGATGCCCGGCGATTCTCAAGCTGCCACACCCGCCGCGCCTGCCGCAGCCGCCCTCACCGAGCCCCCGCCCGGCATGGCCCAGTACGGCCGGGGCACCCATGGCCAGACCCTGACCCTGACACTGCCGAGCGACCACCACAGTGCGCCCGCGCCGCACACGCCATATCGTTTGTTCCTGACGGGCAAGCAGGAATCCATTGAAGACACGCCCAGCCAGGACGGCATCCTGCACGGCGTCACCGACGACCAGGGCCGTACCGCCTGGGTCTGGACCGACAAGGCGCACGACCACGACGACTTCACGCTGATCCGCCGCGTCGGCGACGGCGCGTGGGGCCACTTCTTCCAGTTGCATTCCAGCAGCAGCACCAAAGAACCCGTGCCCGCGTGGCCCTACATCCTGACCATGCGCCAGCGCTGGGGCGAACAATGGGTAGACCTGGGCTACACCACGCGCCAAGGCGCCACCGCCTACTTCAGCCACGACAAGCCGGCCGTGTCCATATCCCTGTCCATCGAGGGGCCCGCTATCGACAACCGCGCCTGCTTTGACGAGCTGGACGCCGTCAACCGCAAATTCAGCCAGGGCGACGTCGACGGCGCGAATGCGCTGATCAGCGGGATGCGCTGCGCCGCCACCCCGCAACAACAGCTGGACCTGGCGCAACTGCTGTTGATGGTCGGTCGGCAGGACGATGCCCGCCACTGGCTGATGCGGGCACGCGAATGGCGGTTTCCGCAATCCCTGAAACCCGTCGACACCGATTTGCTAAGCGACCGGCTGGACGTAGAGCGGCTGCTGGGCATGCCCGACCTGGCGCTGGCCGATGCGCAAACGCTGCAACAGCGTCAATCCAGGCTCGGCCGTGCGGGGCGGGCCAGCGACACGGACTGGGCCAACAACATCGCTTATTTTCTGGCGGACTTTCCGGACTACCTGCCCCAAGCCGAAGCCCAGGCGCGGCAATCGATCCGCGAGATGGGGCCGAACGCGTTCAACCAGGGCACCCTGGGCTGGATCCTGAGCCTGCAAGGCGACAGCGAAGAAGGGCTGCGCCTGCTGCATGTGGCGTATCGGGAGTTGTCTCGCAATGAAGAGCTGGTGGCCGACTATGGCCTGGCGCTATGGCGACACGACCGCCCCGAGCAGGCGGTTCGCCTGTGGGACGAGGCGCAGGCGCAATGCGTGTGGGGCCCCCGCCTGCACGACGCCATGCGCGAGGCGCGGTACCCGCATCCCTACTTCCAGCCGGCGGATTCCGACGCGGTCAAGGCGTATCGCCAACGCTGCGACGCGCCTCGGACCAAACGCAAGACCGTGGCCGGAGTCGCGCATAACGGCGCTGTCGTAACCGGACGCCATTAGGCGGGCACGGCTAGCGGGGTTCTCTAGCGCGGCTCCGCCTTGCCCGGCGCCTCTTGCCGGGCGCCCCTCGGCGGGCGCCCCTCGGCGGGCCCCACCCCGTATCCAGGGCCGCATCGCGGCCCCGGCAACCGTCTTACTTCTCGTCCTTCATCTTGACGTCGCTGGCGGTGTCGGCCTTCAGGCCGCTGGTGTTGATCTTGCCGGGCGGCGGCGCGTCGATCTCGTCCAGGTTGGCGGCGGCGGGCGCGGCGGCTGCCGGTGCGGCGACCTCATCCAGGTTGACCGCATCGGCGACAGGCGCCGTGGGCGCGGCGGGCTTGGCCTTGGGCGGCGCCTTCGGGCGCGGCTTGGCTGGCACGCGGGGCTTGGCCACTTCCAACGGACGGGTGTACAGGTTGCCGTCCTGATAGACCAGCATGTAGGGCTTGCCGACAGCCGGCTTCACGGTCTGGCGGGCCGTCCACTGGCCGTTGGACACGTTGAACGCCAGCGGGCCTTCGCAGCTGCGATAGCTGTTCTGCCACTTTGACGACTGCGCGCCCGATACGCGGTAGACGTGATAGACGTGGTTGCAGCCCAGCTCCGGCACGTCCAGCGTGATCAGCGTTGCGCCCGGCACTTCGGACACGTTCGCCACCGTCATGGCTGCGCCCTTGACCTCAAGTTCCATCACCTTCTTCTGGCCATAAAACTTGATGTCGTACGAATCGTTGTAGTAACGGCGCAGCGCGGCGCGTTCGCCGTTAACGGAGAAAACCTGTTGTTCCTTGGCCAGGACTTCACCAAAATCCAGGCCCATCTTGCCCGAGCCCGTGCTGACGCAGCCGCCCAGCGCAGCCGTTGCGACCACGGCGGAAATCGTGACTATTGCGCGAAATGCACGACTGACATCGGACCCGCCTGCCGCTTTTTCTGAAAACCATCCGATGAAAGCTGAAGTCACGCCATAACCCCTTGATAATATTGCATTAAATAGTGGTTAGGAACATTCCTAAGCCACGTATCATTTAATGTCAAATGATTCGCAATGTTATACTGTAAACCAAAGCGTACAGGGCGAGGCTGAAAGCATGAAGAAGGTTTGCGTGGCCGCGGCAATTGCCGCAAGCGTTGGCAGCCTGCCAGCACACGCCGAGGCGTATCGCCTGGCATATTCCAAAGCGGAAAACATCGAGATATTCATCGATCACGCCGCCGGCTCGCCGTGGTGCAGCGCCCATCTGGACTTGCGCGCCGTGTACGGCGCCGCGCCCGACGCCGCCGCGCTGGGCCGCCTGCTTCCCAAGATCGGGGTTTTGCTGGGCAAACAATGCGCGCAAGCCGTCGATCTGCGTTGGGCCAGCTACACCAGCGCCGGCGCACGCGTCGCCGACGGCACCAGCACAAAGGCCGCGGCCTGGGCCATGCAAGCGTCGGCTGCCGCGCAGCCCGCCGCCACGGCGGCATCCGCTGCCGCACCGACGGCGCA
>NZ_JBLVOL010000133.1:0-10443 GCF_053543755.1 Achromobacter semiaridum
GGGTACGGCTTGCTGCGCCTGGCGCGTCGCCGGCGCCGGGGCGGGCTCTGGCGCGGGCGCCAGGTTGGCGCTCTCGGGGCTGGCTTCGGCCACGGGCGTATCAGCGTGCGGATTGGCCGAGGGCGACGGCAACCAGCCCATCACCGCAGCCACGCCCACGGCGCACATGACGATCACGGCGATGGCGGCTGCCGCAACCAGTGGGTGCAAGCCGCTGCGCGGGCTTTGAATTCGGGTAGATGTATTCATGACGATGCTCCATCGTAACTAACCGGCATCGGTATAGCACCCGGGCGCGGTTTCGGCATGTTGCGATGGTGACGCTTCTTTGCAGGCGTTGCAGCGCGTTCCGCGCCGGTGGACAGCCTTGTGCATTCGTGGACAATAGGCGGATGGATTCCATTTCCCTGCCCCAGCTCGAACAGGCAATCAACTACTGGCGCAACGTCTCGCCGTCGGTCGGCGACGAATCGCGCCTGTGCCCGGAAGCGGCGGCGCTGGCCACGCCTTATGCCTTGATGATCATCTCGCACCGCCACGACATCGCGGTTGCCGAACTGAATGAAAAAGCCCGGGCGGCGTTGGCCGGCTGGGCTGCGGCGGGCGCGACGGCCCGCTGAATTTTTTGTGGATCCGTGGGTGGACTGTTGCCCGGATCCTTCGCGGGCGCTACCCCTCTCAGTTCTTCAGCAGCGCCTGGATATCGTGCGTCAGCGCGTCCACGCCCAGGTTGTTGTTGGCCAGCACGCGCGATTCACCCTTGCCATCAATCAGGTAGAACGCGGCGGTGTGATCCATCGTGTAGTTGCCGTCCTTGGTGGGCGCCTTGGCGTAGTACGCCTTGAACGAAGCCGCCGCCTTCTTGATCTGATCCGGCGTGCCGGTCAGGCCCAAAAAGCGCGGGTCGAATGCCGTCACGTATTGCTTGAGCACTTCCTGCGTGTCACGCTCCGGGTCCACCGTGATCAGCAGCACCTGCACGCGCTCAGCGTCCGGTCCCAGCTTTTTCATCACCTCGGTCAGCTCTGCCAGCGACGTGGGACACACGTCGGGACACTGCGTGAACCCGAAGAACACCACCACGACCTTGCCGGCAAAGTCAGACAACTGGCGGCTCTTGCCGTTGGTGTCGGTCAGTTCCATGCCACGGCCCAATTGGGTGCCGCTGATGTCGCTGCCCTTGAACTTGGGCGCGGCGTCGCCGCAAGCGGCAAGCGCGCCGGCAAGAACCGTCAGGGCGGTGGCAGCGGCAAGGCGCAGGCCCAGCCGGCGGCTGGCGGAAAACACGGACATCAACAACCTCCAGGGGTCAGCGCAGCAGGCCGACCCAGTGGTCCACCAGCAGGGCGCCGAACAGCAGCGCCAGGTAGAGAATGGAAAAGCGGAACATGCTGCGCGCCAGTTCGTCGCTATAGGCGCGGTACAACCGCCACGCATACGACACGAACATGCCGCCCAACACCAGCGCCGACAGCAGATACAGCACGCCGCTCATGCGGATGGCGTAGGGCAACAGCGTTGTTGCCACCAGCGCCACGCTATAGAGCAGGATGTGCAGGCGCGTGAACTGGTTGCCGTGTGTGACCGGCAGCATCGGCAGGCCGGCCTTGGCGTAGTCATGGTTGCGGTACAGCGCCAGCGCCCAGAAGTGCGGCGGCGTCCAGATGAAGATGATCAGCACCAGCACCCAGGCTTCGGCCGGAACCGCATCGGCCACCGCCGCCCAGCCCAGGGCGGGCGGCATTGCGCCCGACAGGCCGCCGATCACGATGTTCTGCGGCGTGCGCGGCTTGAGGATGACGGTATAGATAACGGCGTAGCCGACAAAGGTGGCAAACGTCAGCCACATGGTCAGCGGGTTCACCAGCGTGTACAGCACGAACATGCCCGCGCCGCCCAGCAAGCCGGACAGGCTTAATACCTGGAAAGCCGAAATGGTGCCGCGCGCGGTGGCGCGCCGCGCCGTGCGCAGCATCCGTGCATCGACTTCCTGTTCGATCAGGCAATTGATGGCGAAGGCGGCTGCGGCAAGCAGCCAGATGCCGATGGTGCCGAACAGCACGCGGCGCATATCGGGTACGCCCGGCACGGCGAGAAACATGCCGATGACCGCGCAAAACACCGCCAGCTGCGTAACGCGCGGCTTGGTGAGGACGAGGTATTGGCGGAGCAATCCGGGTTGAGGAGCGGCAAGACTGGTCATAGTGGACCCTATTTTAAACGCGCACCGAATTGGGGCCATAGCCCCCTGCCGGCGCGCTTCCCGCCGTGGACAAGCGCACCATCAGCACCACGGCGGCCAATGTCAAACCGGCCGCGCCCCCATTGTGCAACACCGCGATCAGCAGGGGCCACTGGAAAAAGATGGTCGTCAGGCCCGTGAACAGTTGCGCTGCCAACAGCGCCAACATCAGCGTGGCCGGGCCGCGCAGGCCCGGTTCGGCGCGCAACCGCCATGCCAGCGTGCCCAGGTACAGGAACACGACGAAGGCAAAATTGCGGTGCACCCAGTGAATGGCGGTCAGCGCGGGCTGCGAGATCATTTCGCCCGAGGGCAATTCACCCAGGCCACGGATCACCGAATAGCCGCCGTGGAAGTCCATGTCCGGCACCCACTGCCCGTGGCACATGGGAAAGTCCATGCAGGCCAGCGCCGCGTAGTTGGTGCTGACCCAGCCACCCAGCGTCACCTGCACCAGCAGCAGGCCAAAGCCCACCGCCACCCACGGCTTCCAGCGCCTGGCCGCCGCCGCGATCGCGACGTGCGGGCGTTCACGCGCCGACAACCAGGTCATGAGCGCCAGCACCGACAAGCCAAACACCAGATGCGCCGTCACTACGGCGGGCATCAGCTTGTGCGTGACGGTCCACGCGCCGAACGCGCCCTGCACGCACACGGCCACCAGGGTGGTCACGGCCAGCGCGGGCGATCGGCCCAATTCACGGCGATAGCGCCACGCCATGTAGACGATGCCGATGATGAGCATGCCCAGGATGGAACCGACGTAGCGGTGGATCATTTCGATCCAGGCCTTGGACATGGTCACGGGGCCGAACGGCATGGCTTGCGACGCCTGGTGGATGTCGCCCTGCGCGCCTAGCGGCGTCACGCTGCCATAGCAGCCGGGCCAGTCGGGGCAGCCCAGGCCGGAATCCGTCAGGCGCACGAAGGCGCCAAACATGATGAGGTCCAGCGTCAGGAACCAGGTGAAGAATACGAGCTTGCGATAACGCGCTTTGATGCGTTCCATGTCAACCAGGAAAAAAAGGAAATGCCCGCGCCCGTCGGCAGAAATCCATCAACCGATGCGCGAGTTATAGACGAGCTTGCTGATGTCCTTGCGGACTTTGACGCCGTCGGCATCGGCAGGGTACTGCATCATCAGGTTGCCCAGCGGGTCGATCACCCAGATGGGGTCCTGCAACGGCGGCTGCCCGGCGGCGCTATCGCGGGCCAACAGGTAGCGGGCAAGCTGATCCGGGTTCACGCGCAGCATGACGGTGCCCTGATAGGCTTCCAGCACCTTTTCCGGCACGGGGGCATCGTCGGTGATGAACCAGACGCGCGCCAGGCGGTCCACGTTCTTGCCCTGGCTGGCATGCGTGTTGCGCGTGATGTAGAGCTTGCGCGCGCAGCTTTCCGGGCAGGCCGCGCCGTCGGCGGCCACCAGCAGCCATTTGCCCTTGAGGCTTTGCAGGTCGAAGGGCTTGCCGTCCAGGGTGGTCAGCTTCAGGTCGGCGGCGGCGGGCATGGGCCGCTGGGGCGAGACCAGCGCGCCGTAGTTGCTGGAGTCTGATGGCCACCACTGCGGGTTCATGTAGACGACGAAGGCGGCCACGATGGGCGCCAGCGAACACAGGAACACCAGCACCATGGGCATCAACGAGCGCTTGCGCGCGGGCGGACGGGATGAAATGTCGCGAGCCACTTTATATCCTGGAAAAGTCTTTCATTGATGCGCGCTCAAGGCTTTGGACCTTGTCTCGCGCGCTGGCGCATGCGCTTGATGGCGCCCCCCAGCACCACCAGCCATGCGATGGCGGCAATTGAAGCAAACGCAAACCACTGCACGGCGTACGACGTGTTTTTCTGAAAATCCACCGGCGGCTGCGGCCAGTCACGCACCAGGCCGTCGGCGCCGTTCTGGCCGGTCTGGGTCAGCACGACGGGCAGCAGGTGCAGCCCCGTCGCGCGGGCATAGGCATCCAGCGGCAAGTTCTGGACCTGCGGCAACTTGCCGCCCGTGACGGACCACGTGGCGGGCAGGGCGGATTGGTCCTGCCCGCCCAGCGACCACAATTCGAACATGCGGGGCACGCGTTCAGCCATTTCGCCGGTGATGGTCTGCGAGCCCTGAGGCGTAGCGGGCAGCGCCGGTTCGCCCTGGCCCGGCATGACGCGGGGCAGCCAGCCGCGCAGCACCAGCACGGCTTGGCGCGACGCCCCATCCAGCAGCAGCGGGGTAGCCAGCCAGTAGCCCGGCCGCCCTTCGTGGTTGCGATTGTCCAGCAGTACACTGAATTGCGGCAGCCACGCGCCCGTGGCCTGCGCCACACGCCACGGCGTCAGGTCATCGGACGGCGTGGCGGGCGTCAGCATCACCGGCGCTCGCTTGCGGCCCGCTTCGATAGCGGCCAGAATGGCGCGTCGCTCATCGCTGCGACGCAACTGCCACTGCCCGAGCGACGCCAGAATCACCACGGCAATGCCAAGCAAGATCAAGGCGGCAATGGTGTTGCGGGTTGAATGCGGTCGGGCCATGTATCGTTGCTAACTCTGTTTTGTCCGGAGACCACCATGCGCGTTTTCGTCGTACTGGCCTTCATCGGAATTCTGGCCAGTCTGGCATCCGCCCTGGTCTATCTGATGCGGGACAAAGGGTCCACCAGCCGCACCGTCAATGCGCTGACCGTGCGCATCGGGCTATCGGTTGCCCTGTTTCTGTTTGTGCTTTTCGCCCACCACATGGGCTGGATCGAGAGCACGGGCCTGCGCTGACGCGCGGCCCATGGCGTGCGGCAAGCCCCGAAAAGGAATCGGGCGCCGCGCGTTAATCGACAGGGTTATCGCCCTGGAGTTCCCGCGCGGCGCCCAACTTGCGGCGCCGCAGGCCTAGAACCAGTACACAAACAGGTACAGGCCCAGCCACACCACGTCTACAAAGTGCCAGTACCACGCGGCCCCTTCAAAGCCGAAGTGATGATCGGCGGTAAAGTGCCCGCGCATCAGGCGCACCAGGATCACCGTCAGCATGGTGGCGCCCAGGATCACGTGGAAGCCGTGGAAACCGGTCAACATGTAGAACAGCGAACCGTACGCGCCCGAATTGAATTTCAGGTTCAGTTCGGTGTAGGCGTGATGGTATTCGGCGGCCTGACAGGCCACGAAGATAAAGCCCAGGATGACCGTGGCGGCCAGCCAGAACATCGTCTTGCCACGATGGTTTTCGCGCAGCGCATGGTGGGCGATGGTCAGCGTGACGCCCGAGGACAGCAGCAGCGCGGTGTTGATCGTGGGCAGCCAGAACGGGCCAACCGTCTGGAACTCTTCGACTACGCCGGCCGGTCCGAAGTTGGGCCACGCGGCCTTGAAGTCGGGCCACAGCATCAGACGGTGGTCGATGTCGCCCAGCCACGGCGTGGTGACGGTTCGGGTGTACCAAAGGGCGCCAAAGAACGCCGCGAAGAACATCACTTCCGAGAAAATGAACCAGCTCATGCCCCAGCGGTACGAGCCGTCGATGCGCTTGCTGTTCAGGCCGGCTTCGGATTCCTGGATGGCGTCGCCAAACCAGTAATACAGCACCACGATCAAACCGATAAAGCCCGCCAGCACGGACCATTTTGCCCAGCTGACGCCGTTGATCCAGGCCGCGGCGCCCAGCCCCATGAACAGCAGCGCCACCGCCGTACGCACGGGGTGCCCCGAGTCGGCGGGCACAAAGTAGTACGGTGCCTCTTTACCTTGAACCGAGTGGCTTGCACTCATGGCTTTCTCCCTGGTACAGATTTAGATTTAAGTGATTCAAGTCAGGCTGGAAACGGCCCAACGCACAATTAATACCAGCACAGTCACGAAGATTGCCGCCGCCAGCAGCCCAGCCAGAATCACGTGCACCGGGTTCAGCTTGGCGCTGTCTTCCCGGTAGCCCGCGCCCTTGCGTACGCCAAAGAACCCCCACGCCACCGCCTTCATCGTCTGAAGGAAACTGAGCTTGCGGCGTGAGGTTTCGTGCAGGTCGTCGCTCATGGAGGGGCCTAACCGACCGCGTTGCCCGTCAGCAGCGCCGAACCGCGAAACACGGTCCAGCCGAACACGGCAATGACAAAGGCCACGAGGACCCATCCTGCAATCTTGTTACGGCGGCGCTGCTCGGGAGTCATTGCTGTGCTACCTGGATCGTGGAAGACGGTTTACTTCACTTCGGGCGGGGTTTCGAAGGTGTGGAACGGGGCGGGCGAAGGCACCGTCCATTCCAGCCCTTCGGCACCTTCCCATGGCTTGGCGGCCGCCGGTTCACCCTTGCCCATGTAGCAACGAATGATCGCCCACAGGAAGATCAGCTGCGACAGGCCGAACCAGAACGCGCCAATGGTGGCCATCTGGTGGAAGGTCGTGAATTGCGCGGCGTAATCGGCGTAGCGACGCGGCATGCCCGCCAGCCCCAGGAAGTGCATGGGGAAGAAAGTCACGTTGAAGGAAATCAGCGTGGACCAGAAGTGCAGCTTGCCCAGCTTTTCGCTGTACATGCGGCCCGTCCACTTCGGCACCCAGTAGTAAGCGCCGGCGAATAGCGCGAACAGCGAACCGGCCACCAGCACGTAGTGGAAGTGCGCCACCACGTAATAGGTGTCGTGCACCTGGATGTCGATGGGCGCCACCGACAGGATCAAGCCGGTGAAGCCGCCCATGGTGAACACGAAGATGAAGCCGATCGAGAACAGCATCGGCGTTTCGAACGTCATGGAACCGCGCCACATGGTGGCGACCCAGTTGAACACCTTCACCCCGGTCGGGATGGAGATGAGCATGGTGGCGTACATGAAGTAAAGCTGGCCCGTCACCGGCATGCCCGTCGTGAACATGTGGTGAGCCCACACGATGAACGACAGCACGGCAATCGACGCAGTGGCGTACACCATCGAGGCGTAGCCGAACAGCTTCTTGCGGGCGAACGCGGGCACGATGGCCGACACGATACCGAACGCCGGCAAGATCATGATGTAGACCTCGGGGTGCCCGAAGAACCAGAACACGTGCTGGTACAGAACCGGGTCGCCACCGGCGGCGGCGTTGAAGAAGCCCGTGCCGAAGTGGCGGTCGGTCAGAACCATGGTGATGGCGGCGGCCAGCACCGGCATCACGGCCAGCAGCAGGAACGCGGTGATCAGCCAGGTCCAGCAGAACAGCGGCATCTTCATCAGCGTGAGGCCGGGCGCGCGCATGTTCAGGATGGTCACGATGATGTTGATCGCGCCCATGATCGAGGACGCGCCCATCAAGTGCATCGCGAAAATGCCCAGGTCCATGCCCGGCCCCATCTGCAACGACAACGGCGCGTACAGCGTCCAGCCGGCGGCGGTGGCGCCGCCCGGCACGAAGAACGACGCCGTCAGCATGATCGCGGCCACCGGCAGCAGCCAGAAGCTGAAGTTGTTCATGCGCGCGAACGCCATGTCGGATGCGCCGATCTGCATCGGGATCATCCAGTTCGCAAAGCCCACGAAGGCCGGCATGATGGCGCCGAACACCATGATGATGCCGTGCATGGTGGTGAACTGGTTGAACAATTCGGGGCGGAAGAACTGCAGGCCCGGCTCGAACAATTCGGTACGCAGCAGCAAGGCTAGCGTGCCGCCTTCCAGCAACATGGCAAACGAGAAGATGAGATACATCGTCCCGATGTCTTTATGGTTCGTGGCGAAAAGCCAGCGACGCCAACCCGAAGGCATGGCGTGGTGATGGTCATCGTGACCGTGGCCGTGGCCCGGCGACACGTGGTCTACAGTGACGCTGCTCATGATGGACTCCTTCCTGCTGAGTGCCGGCCCCGATCCACGGGACCGGCAGGGTATCTCTAACTAAACGGAACCGGTTCTATCGGTGTAGGGCGTAGAGCTGCGCGATCAACGCGCGGCCGCAACGTCCTTCGGTAGAACCGTCGGGTCCTGCCCCTTGCCTGCATTGCTCCAGGCATGGCGTGTATAGCTGATGACCGCTGCGATCTCGACATCATTGAGCTGCCCGCCGAATGCCGCCATCGCGGTGCCGGGCTTGCCCTTGAGCACGGTATTGATCTGGTCCGCCTTGGGACCCAGAACAACCTTGTCTCCGTCAAGCGGTGGGAAGCTGCCCGGGATGCCCTTGCCGTTGGCCTGGTGACAGGCTACGCAATTGGCGGCGAAGACTTTTTCGCCACGGGCAACCAGTTCGGCTTCCGTCCACTCTTTATTAGGATCGTCGGCGTTTGCCGCCATTTTCTTCTTTTGGTCTTCAACCCACTTATCGTAATCGGCTTGCGCCAGGACTTCGACAACGATGGGCATGAAGGCGTGGTCCTTGCCGCACAGTTCGGCGCACTGACCCCGGTAGATGCCCGGGGTGTCGGCACGGAACCAGGCGTCGCGCAGGAAGCCGGGGATGGCGTCCTGCTTGACGCCGAAGTCCGGGATCATCCACGAGTGGATCACGTCGGCCGCGGTCAGCACGACCCGGACCTTTTTGTCCACCGGCACCACCATGTGGTTGTCCACTTCCATCAGATAGAACTCGCCCTTGGGCTCGCGGTTCTCGATCTGCGCGCGGGGCGTGGACAGCGTGGACAGGAACTTGACCCCGGCGGCGGAACCGTCGAGGTATTCGTAGCCCCACTTCCATTGATAGCCGGTGACCTTGATGGTGAGGTCGGCGCTTGAGGTGTCCTTCATGGCCACCACCGTCTTGGTGGCCGGCAAGGCCATGGCGATGACGATGATGAAAGGGATGACCGTCCAGGCGACTTCCACGCCCAGATGCTCATGGAAGGTCGCCGCTTTGTGCCCGCGTGATTTGCGGTGCGCCCAGATGGAATAGAACATCACCCCGAACACACCGATGAAGATCACGATACAGATCGTGAGCAGCATCCAATGCAGCCACATGATGTCGCGTGATATTGCGGTCACGCCTTCATGCAGGTTCAGCTGATTGACCTTCGGGCCGCCGGGCATGTCTTGCACCTGAGCACCGGCCACGCTGCCAATCAGCATCGCACAAGCCCCCAGTATCCCTCTCCACTTCTTCATGCTTACCTCGAAACACGGCGCGAGGGCCCTTGTCGCCTAGTGGCACGAGTGTCACTTCAACAGGACTACGCGCAATTATTAGATGGCAGGGTTAAGCAGGGAGATAGAGCGGCCCCCGCGTTCCCACTCGAAATCACAAAGAAACTGGCGGATTATAGCGGACACGCAAATAGATGTAAGACAAGCCTCTTGAATAAAAGGGGCCTGCCCCCATCTGCGCTCGCCCCGCGTTCGACCCTTGACGCGCGCTGCAAACCGTGTGGCATAAAATCGTCGCCACCCTCATCACGACACGCCACGATGCCCAAGCAGTTGTCCGATCTGTATGCCGACCTGTGCGCCCGCGCACAGCAACCCGCCCCCGACGGCGCGCACGTTTTATATGTGGCGGGCCGGCGCTGCGGCTGGGCCACGCATGCGGCCTGCGATGCCTTGCGCGATGCCCCCGGCGTCGTCTGCGACGAGGCCGCGCTGCACATCGGCGCGCACCTGAAACCCGGCGCGGAGTTGAACGCCGTGCTGGAAAACACCGCACAACTGTTGCGTCAAGCCAACTGCTTGCGCGGCTGGCGCGACGAACTGCTGGACGTGATGGACGGCAACGAACCCGTCGGCGTGATCGAACGGGCGGCGGTGCGCCCGCTGGGCCTGCTGACGCACGCCGTGCACCTGAGCGCGTGGACGCCGGACGGCCGCATGTGGGTCGCGCGACGCGCGTTAAGCAAGTCCACTGATCCCGGTATGTGGGACACCCTGGGCGGCGGGCTGGCCGGTAGCGGCGAAGACCTGGAGCTGGCGCTGGTGCGCGAATGCGGCGAGGAAGCCGGCCTGGACCCGCACCATCTGGCCAGGCGCACGCCGCTGCGCACCATCCTGCGCATTCACCGCCGGCTGCCCGAGGGCTATCAGGTGGAAGACGTGCTGACCAGCACCTGCGTGCTGGCCGCCGATGCACGCCCCGCCAACCGGGACGGCGAAGTCATGGACATTGCCACGCTGGATGTGGCCACCGTGCTGCGTCAGGTCGAAGAAGGCGAATTCACGCTGGAGGCGGCGCTGGTGATTGTCGAAGACATCATGCAACGCCGCGCCGCCGGCCAGAACGACCTGGCTTAGCGGGACGCGGCCCCGGGGACATCGGCCGCCGGTTCGCCCGGC
>NZ_JBLVOL010000133.1:10560-27595 GCF_053543755.1 Achromobacter semiaridum
GCGGGCGGCGCGGGCCGCCTCGGCCGCTTCAGCCGCCTGCGCCGGGCTGGGCGCCGAAGCGGGCGCGGGCGATGGCGTGGCCGCTGCCTGAGACGCCTGCGAGAACTGCTTCCACACTTCGATGGCGCGCAGCCGCTGCTTGGCGACCACCTGGATCCGCTCGCGCAGATGCTCATCGCGCGCCAGCAGGGCGTGGAAGTCGCGCGATGTCAGCATCAGCAGCTTGCTGTAGCCCAGCGACGTAACTTCGGGCGTGATCTGCTGTTCGCCCAGCAGCCCCAGTTCGCCAAAGAACTCGCCGCTGCCCAGTTCGATCATGGTGTTGTCGGGCAGGTGCACCGCCACGGCGCCCGACGCCACAAAGCACATTTCCTCGCCATGCCGGCCCTTGGTCAGCACCCGTTGGTCGGGCAGCGCCAGGCGCGGCTTGAGCAGCTTGCTGATGGCGCGCAGCGAATCGGGCGACAGGCCCTCGAACAGCGGCACGCGCTTGATGAGTTCGGCCGCGCTCATTTCAATATCCAGCGGCGGGTGCGTGTCGATGTGCGCCCAACGGCTTTTCAACTGCGCCATCAAGTCTGCGTAGACCTCGCCGCTGATCAGAAACTGCTCAAGCATGTCGCGATAGCGGATGCGTTCAAGTTCCCGCGCGACGCGGCCCAGATAGCTTTCCTGCAACCATTGCGCATACGACGGGTATTGCAGGTTCAGCGCCTGCATGGCGCTTTCGACCAGGTCCAGCCTGCGCTGGTGCAGCGCCACGATGCGCTGCGTGGCCTCTTCGCCCAACAGGGGCGTGATCTGTTCGCGCGCAAAAACGATCAGCCGCTGCGCCACCGAACGCTTGCTCATCAAGTTGGCGAACCGTTGCCCCAGTTCGCGCGCCAACCAGCCCTGGAAGCCAAACAGATAGTGCATCCGCAACGCCAGCCGGAAGCCGGTGGAATAGCGCACGTCCTGCACGATGGCGCGCTCGAAGCCGGGCACACCGCCCAGCCGGATGGCGTCTTCCAGACGCTCGGCCCGTGCCAGCAAGGTTTCGGCCATGCGCCAATCCACGATCTGCGCTTTCAGGATGTCGAAGAACATTTCCTCTTCACGCTGCGCCACGATGGCCAGGCCCACGGACACGCGCTGCTCGTCGCTCATCTGGCTGACCTGGCCGTCGTGCACGCTGGTCAGGCTGGCGTCGAACACGGCGCGGATGCGGTCGCGCACTTCCGTGCCGATGTGCTCGGTCTTGGCGACTTCCTCCGTCTTGCCTTGCAGGTCCTCCAGGGCCACGGCCAGCGCCTGGTTGCGGATGGTGCGTTCCACCGGCGACAGCTGGTTAAGGCCCAGCATGCGGATCAGCGGCCGCAGGCTGATGCCGTTGATGAACAGCGTCAGCAGCACATAACTGGTGGTGGCCACCGCGATGAACTGGCGCGCCTCTTCGGGCACGCCGGTCTGCTCGGTTACGGCCAGCGCCAGCGCCAGCGACACGGCGCCGCGCAGCCCGCCCCACAACATCACTACTTTGTAGGGGTTGCTGACCTTGGTGCCCAGCCGGGTCAGCCCCAGCAGCGGCAACAGGCCGAATACGACAATGGCGCGCGCCACCAGGGTGGCGACGAACACCACGGCCACCAGCACCAGTTCCTGCCAATCGGCGGCCGCCATCAGCTTGGGGATGAGCATGGCCGCGAACAGGAAAATCAGGGAATTGGCCCAGAAGCCGAACTGTTCCCACGCGCTGGACAGGTATTCGAAGGTGGTGGGCGACATGCGTGTGCGGCCGGTGGACCCCACGACCAGCCCCGCGATCACGGTCGCGACCACGCCCGAGACGTTCAGATAGTGTTCCGAAATGAAGAAGGACAAGTAGGCCAGCGTCAACGTCAGCGTGATTTCGGCCGTGGGGAAGCCCCGCAACCAGGCAAACAGGAAGCAGGCCAGCCGCCCCATCGCAAAGCCGGCCACGCCGCCCCCGATGAAGTGCACGATGAAGTCGTTGAAGATGCCGCTGACGGTGAGCTCGCCGTGACCGCTCAGAACCGCCAGCAGCACGGAATACAGGGCGATGGACGCGGCATCGTTGAACAGGCTTTCGCCTTCG
This sequence comes from Achromobacter semiaridum, assembly GCF_053543755.1. Taxonomy (NCBI): domain Bacteria; kingdom Pseudomonadati; phylum Pseudomonadota; class Betaproteobacteria; order Burkholderiales; family Alcaligenaceae; genus Achromobacter; species Achromobacter semiaridum. The sequence continues at coordinate 12,659 of NZ_JBLVOL010000133.1, forward strand.
ACCAGTGTGGTCAGGCGCTTGGGCGCGCCCACCTCTCGGAAAATGCCAACCACGGCAACCGGGTCGGTGGTGGCCACAATGGCGCCCAGCAGCAGGCATACCACCAGGCCGTAGGGCGAGATCGCGTCCAGCGTCACGCCCACCACCACGGTACACACCACGACGGCCACGATGGCCATCATCAGAATGGGTCCGATGTCGTCCATCAACCGGCGCACGTTCATGGACAGCGCGGTTTCGAACAACAGTACCGGCAGGAACACCATCAGGAAGGTTTCGGACGAAATCTCGAAGCGTTCCAGCGAATCCAGGAAGTCGGCGATCCAGCTGGGCGCCCAGCCGTGCACGTGGATCACAATACCCAACAAGCAACCGACGATAGCCAACAGCACCGAGTAGGGCAGCTTGAGGCGGCCCGCCAACGGCGGCATGAAGCAAACCAGAGTGAGCAGTCCGGCCAGGCCGAACACAAGAAAACCTACATCCATGGATGGCGCCGAGTCGCAAACAGTGAAAAGTTTCACAAGAATAGCGGCATTTTCGGCAGACACCGGGCAGGAACCTGTAGGGAATCGTAGAGAATGCACGTTTCGTTACCCGGCTTGCGTAGGCAGAAACGCGTCGCGCCATGTTTTTTGGGTAATGTTCAAACGTGCAAAACCCCCACAGGAGCGGCACTTGCCACGCGTCCATTCTTTGGCCCGGCGTCACGACGCGCCCGCCATGCTTGTCCAGTTGACCGACAGCCATCTGTTCGGCGAGCCCGACACGTCGATGCTGGGCGTCAATACCGACGCGAGCCTGCGCGCCGTGCTGCGCCAGATTGAAGCCGACGGCAAACGCCCTGATCTATTGCTGGCCACGGGCGACTTGTCCCAGGACGGCGAGGCCGCGGCTTATCGGCGGTTTGCGGCGATTCTGAGCCACGCAAGCGTGCTGTCCGGCGCGCAGATCCGCTGCCTGCCGGGCAATCACGACCAGCCCGCCGTGATGCGGCAGGAACTGCCCCAATGGTCCACACCGGTTACGGACGTGGGCGCCTGGCGCGTCGTCACACTGGACACCACCGTGCCCGGCTCCAATGCCGGCCATCTTCCCGACAGCCAGCTGGACATGCTGGAAGCCGCGCTTGCCGAGGCGCCCGGACGCCACACCTTGATCGCCATGCATCACAACCCGATGCAGATGGACAGCCACTGGCATGACTCGATGATGATCGACAACCCGCAGGCGCTATTCAAGCGCCTGACCCGATGGCCACAGGCGCGCGTGCTGCTGTGGGGCCACGTGCATCACGAATTCGACCGTCGTCGTCACAACCTGCGCATGCTGGCCACGCCGTCGACCTGCTTTCAGTTCAGCATCCGCGACGGCAAGCATGTGGTGGACAACCTGGCGCCGGGTTATCGCTGGATCAAGCTTTATCAGGACGGGTCGATGGCCACCGGCGTGCGTCGCGTGCAGGACGCGCTGTGGCATACGGCCCTTGCGGCGGATAACGCGCAGGCCGCATAAAAATCGGGGCACCAGATATACGAATATATGTGGTGCCCCGCAAGCATCCGTCTCATAGGGGAGGGGAAAGAGGAGAAGCCGAGACGGATGGCAAGACTGCTAACCAAAGTTCGCGGTCTACATGAAGTTAGTCGGCGCACGCTTTATTAAGTTTCTGGAAGACCGCGAAATTCAGCGGGTAATTTGTATCAAGTTAGTTTGCAGGCCGCGCACCGTCGCAGTGGCGGCGCCGTGAATGCCAGGCGCCGCGCAAAAGAAAAGGGCCGCATAAGCGGCCCTTTGTATGCAGCACCGGCGGATCAGGCAGCCAGGTTGCCGCGCATTTTCTTCAGCGCGGCGGCTTCGATCTGGCGAATGCGTTCGGCCGATACGCCGAACTCTTGTGCCAGTTCGTGCAGCGTGGCGCCACCGTCATCTTGCAGCCAGCGGGCTTCGACGATGCGGCGCGAGCGGGCGTCCAGCGCCTCGAGCGCGCCGTTCAAACCGGTGCTTTGAAGCTCGTCGCGCGCGGCGCGTTCCAGCACGCGCGTGGGTTCCTGGCGACCGTCGTCGGACAGGTAGGCGATGGGCGCATAGCTGTCGTCATCGTCGTCCTGGTTTTCCAGTGACATTTCGCGGCCCGACAGACGCACTTCCATTTCGCTGACGTCTTCGCGACGCACGTTCAGTTCGCGCGCGATGTGGTCAACCTGATCGGGGTCCAGCGTCTGGCCATCGGGACGCATGCTGCGCAGGTTGAAGAACAGCTTGCGCTGCGCCTTGGTGGTGGCGACCTTCACCAGGCGCCAGTTGCGGATGATGTATTCGTGGATTTCGGCCTTGATCCAGTGCACGGCAAACGACACCAGGCGCACGCCGCGCTCGGGGTCGAAACGCTTCACGGCTTTCATCAGGCCAACGTTGCCTTCCTGGATCAGGTCGGCATGCGGCAGGCCGTAGCCCAGGTATTGGCGCGCCACCGACACCACCAGGCGCAGGTGCGACAGAATCAATTCACGCGCAGCGCCCAGGTCTTCCTGGTCGCGCAGGCGACGGCCCAGCTCGGTTTCACGCTCGGCCGACAGTACCGGCAGGCGGTTGACCGAAGAAATATACGCGTCGATCGTGCCAAGTGCGCCCGGATTGGCAATGGCCAACGCCAGAGCGTTGCCGGAAGCGGCCAACGAGGTACTGGGTTGTTTCATAGCGGGGGTCTCCGGAAAGCGAAGGGGTAACGACATGGATTCGATGTTAGCACTCTAGTAAAGGGAGTGCTAATTCGACTATTGCGACGCATCAAAGTTTCCACTTTGAAACCCGTCCCTGTTTGTTTCCGCAGCCAGGGCGGCGGGGCGGGTACTACCAGCCCAGGCGTTTCAAGCCCTCGGCCGTGGCCTCGCCGTCCGGGCGGATGAACAAGGCGCCGCGCGGGTCCATGAACACCTGGTACTTCGCGCCGTCGAACAGGGGCATGTATGCGCCGCTTCCGAATTGGACATCCACAAAGGGGAACCAGTTCGGAAAACTCTTTTTCAGCGACCCCAAATCAGGCGCGGGCCAGTCGTCCAAGGCGTGGACGGAGCGCGTGGCCGAGGCCTCGCGGGCGACGTCGCTATATCTTCCCGACAAGCGCTCCAGGCGATACAGCGGCGGTACGCCTGCCATCAACGCCGGCAGACGCCAGCGTACGACGCGGGCATCGATCTGCCACTGATCGCCATATAGAACGTACTGCTTGGGGCCCACGCCGGGCGCGTCGGTGGTGACCTGAAACTGCCCCTCGGCCTGCTGCCGGACTTCAACGCGGGCCACGGATTCGTCCGCGGTCAGCCTGAAAAACTGCACCAGCGACAGGGCCAGCAGCCCGGACACACACCCCAGCAGCACCAGCATCAGGCCGAACAGCCGGCGCACCGGCCGGAACTGGAAGACCTTGCGGCCGCGCTCGTCGCGGGGTCCGCCCCGTCCAAGCAGCATGACAAGGCCGGGTAGCAGGACGACGACGGCGCCTAGCAAAATCCAGACAAAAGGGGCGAGGCCGTTGATCAAATGACGGGTTCCTATGGGGCGCCGCAGGTTACAGCCCGACGCGCCCAGAACGCCGCGAGCCCACCGCAGCGGGCCTTTCAGTATAAAAGCGTGGCTTTAAGCCGCCGGTTTTCCAAGGCGTTCGACGTGAAACCGGATGTGATCCTCGATGAACGTCGAGATGAAGTAATAGCCGTGGTCGTAGCCCGGTTGGCGACGCAGCGTCAGGGGCTGGTCGGCCGCTGCGCAGGCGGCTTCAAATACCTCGGGATACAACTGGTCGACCAGGAATTGGTCTGATTCGCCCTGGTCGATCAGGATGCCGGCGGGAAAAGGCTGCTTCAAGCCGCGCATCAGGACCGAGGCATCATAGGCGGCCCAATCCGTTTCGTTGCCGCCCAGGTAGGCGGCGAATGCCTTCTTGCCCCAGGGGCACAGGCTGGGCGCAGCGATCGGCGCGAAGGCTGACACCGAGCGAAACTTGCCGGGGTTGCGCAGCGCCAGCACCAGCGCGCCATGGCCGCCCATGGAGTGGCCAAAGATACCGGTGCGCGATGCATCGCCGGGCAGCGTGTCGCCCGTGACGATGGCGTGCAGTTCGTCGGTCACGTAGGTGTACATGCGGTAGTGATCGCGCCAGGCCGGCGTCACGGCGTCGACATAGAAGCCCGCGCCGGTGCCCAAGTCCCAGCTTTCTTCTTCGCCGGGCACGTTGGCGCCGCGCGGGCTGGTGTCGGGCGCAACCAGCATGACGCCAAGTTCCGCGGCCAGCCGCTGAGCCCCGGCTTTGATCATGAACGTTTCTTCCGTGCAGGTCAGACCCGCCAGATAGAACAGTACTGGCACGGGGCCGGCATCCGCTTGCGGCGGAACGAAGACCGAAAATCGCATCGGCAGGCCGATCTGCGTGGACTCGTGGCGGTAGTACCGCTGCGTACCGCCAAAACAGCGATGCTGGGAAATAAGCTCCAGGGCCACGGGCATGGACGTTCTCCGGTCGGGGGATGAAAAATTCGTCGACGGGTTAGGGTATATCCACGGTACGACGTTCCGTCGCCGAATGTTAACCTGCTGTGCATACAGGCCGGACGACAAAAAAACCCGAATCCGTGCCCATATTGTGATCACGGGACTTGACCAGCGCCCACCGTGGCACTATTTATATACCGTGAGCGAAGACAACCCGTTCTTCCAGATACGCAAGCCCTGACACTATGGCCCGTCTGCCCCGTCTGTACGCCCCTGGGCTGCCCCAACTGGTGCAGGCCAATTTCATTTCGCCGTTGGCGGCGCCGTCTCAGCCCGCCCCGGCCGATATCCTGAACCAACTGGCCACCTGGCTGGGCGAATCTGCTCAACGCCATCGGGTGTCGGTTCATGGCTGGTTGCTGGCCAATGACCGCATCCTGCTGCTGGCCACTCCCGCTGACGAAGAAGGCCTGCCGCGCTTGATGCAGACGCTGGGCCGCAACCTGGCGGCGCGGCTGCGCGGCGGCCGGGTCTTCGCGGGGCGTTACCGATCCGCGCTGCTGGAACCGGGCGCGTGGGTGCTGCCCGCGCTGGTCTGGCTGGAGACGTATCCCGTGCGCAGCGGCGCATCGCAAGATCCGGATTCCTGGCCCTGGTCGTCCGCGTCCAGCCATACGGGCAATACCCATGCCGCGCCGGCGCAGTGGCAGTCCGATCACGCTGACTACTGGGCTTGCGGCAACACGCCCTTCGACCGTCAGGCCAATTACCGCAAGCGCTTGCAAGACGGCCTGTCGCGCGAAGAATCGCAGCGCATCGATCAGGCCGTCTCTGGCCAATGGGCATTGGGCGGCCCCAGCTTCATTGCCAGCCTGGCGCATACGGCCAGCAGACGCGTGGCCCCCGGCCAGCGCGGTCGGCCGCGCAAGAAGCCCGCAACAACGACAGAGTCGGACACGCCGTCCCCGCCGCCGCCACCCGGTTCCGGGCAAAGCTCTTCCTGATAAACGAACCCGCCGCTACCCGGCGGGTTTTTTCTTGTGGGCCGCCCGTGCGCCGCAGGCTGCCCTTGTGCACTTTTTGCGACACGCGAAAGTGCGATTTCCACAGAACGCCTCAGCCCGATTTCCCCTGGCCATCGCAGCCGATAAACGGGGACACATAACGAGATTTTGCCCAATTCAGGTGCATGCTCGAACCGCCTCCTCTATACCGCCCCCTGCCAGGCCAATAACGGCGCGGGCGTTGAAGCGTCCCTATATTTGTGCCCTATGACGGCGCATCGATATAAATAGGGTCGCACCCTGTATGTTTCTGTTGCGCCCTACTGTCGCCGGGGGTATTGTCCGACTCCTGCACTGCAACATTACGACGCAGGCCCACTGCGGAGCGCGCCATGCCCCAAATTACCCCCCCCGAATCCTGTTCCACGCCCAAGGCCACCCCGATCGATGCTTCGCGCATTGGTTTCCCGGCAGCTCAGGGCCTGTACCACCCCAAGAACGAACATGACGCCTGTGGCGTCGGATTCGTTGCACACATCAAGGGCAAGAAAAGCCACGCGATCATCCAGCAGGGTCTGAAGATCCTTGAAAACCTGGACCACCGCGGCGCTGTCGGTGCCGACAAGCTGATGGGCGACGGCGCGGGCATTCTGATCCAGATTCCCGACACGCTTTATCGCGACGAGCTCAGCCAGCAAGGCATCATCCTGCCGCCCCCGGGCGAATACGGCGTGGCCATGGTGTTCCTGCCCAAGGAAACCGCCTCGCGCCTGGCTTGCGAACAAGAGCTGGAACGCTCGGTTCGCGCCGAAGGCCAGGTGGTGCTGGGCTGGCGCAATGTGCCGGTGGACGTCGACATGCCCATGTCACCCACGGTGCGCGATTGCGAACCGGTCATCCGCCAGCTGTTCATCGGCCGCGGCGCCGACGTGATGGTGCCCGACGCGCTGGAACGCAAGCTGTACGTGATCCGCAAGACGGCCAGCCACGCCATCCAGAACATGCATCTGGCCCACGGCAAGGAATACTTCGTGCCGTCCGCATCGGTGCGCACGGTGGTCTACAAGGGCCTGCTGCTGGCCGACCAGGTGGGCCGCTACTACCGCGACCTGGCCGATACTCGCACGGTGTCCGCCCTGGCGCTGGTGCACCAGCGCTTCTCGACCAACACGTTCCCCGCCTGGCCGCTGGCCCACCCGTACCGCATGATTGCGCACAACGGTGAAATCAACACGGTCAAGGGCAACTTCAACTGGCTGCGCGCCCGCGAAGGCATGATGCAGTCGGCCGTGCTGGGCGACGACCTGAAAAAGCTGTACCCCATCGTCTATGAAGGCCAGTCGGACACCGCCACGTTCGACAACTGCCTGGAACTGCTGGTCAATTCCGGCTATTCCCTGGCGCACGCCATGATGATGATGATCCCGGAAGCCTGGGAACAGCACACGCAGATGGACGAGTCCCGTCGCGCGTTCTACGAATACCACGCCGCCATGATGGAGCCGTGGGACGGCCCCGCCGCCGTCGCGTTCACCGACGGCCGCCAGATCGGCGCCACGCTGGACCGCAACGGCCTGCGCCCCGCCCGCTATCTGGTCACCGATGACGACATGGTCATCCTGGCGTCCGAAGCCGGCACGCTGTCGATTCCCGAGAACCGCATCGTCAAGAAGTGGCGTTTGCAGCCGGGCAAGATGTTCTTGATCGACCTGGAACAGGGCCGCATCATCGACGACGCCGAAATCAAGCTGCAACTGGCCAACAGCCGCCCGTACCGCCAATGGATCGAGCGCCTGCAGATCAAGCTGGAATCGCTGCCGGCCCCGCGCCAGGCCGCCGTCGCCACGCAGTCGGCCGTGTCGTTGCTGGACCGCCAGCAGGCATTCGGCTGGACCCAGGAAGACTACAAGTTCATCCTGGAACCCATGGCGTCCACCGGCGAGGAAGTCATCGGCTCGATGGGCAATGACGCCCCGCTGGCCGTGCTGTCCGACCGCGCCAAGCCGTTCTACAACTATTTCCGCCAGTTGTTCGCGCAGGTCACGAACCCGCCCATCGACCCCATCCGCGAACAGCTGGTGATGTCGCTGGTGTCGTTCATCGGCCCCAAGCCCAACCTGCTGGACATCAACAACGTCAACCCACCGCTGCGCCTGGAAGTGTCCCAGCCGGTGCTGGACTTTGCCGCCATGGCGCAGATCCGCGACATCGAGCAGGTCACGGGCAAGAAATTCCGCAGCTTCGAACTGGACATCACGTACCCCGCCGCCTGGGGCCCCGAGGGCATTGAAGCCCGCGTGGCCGCGCTGTGCGCGCGCGCCGTCGATGCCGTGCAAAGCGGCTACAACATCCTGATCGTGTCGGACCGCCTGGTCGACAGCGAACGCGTGGCCATCCCCGCCCTGTTGGCAACGTCGGCCGTGCACCAGCACCTGATCCGCGCCGGCCTGCGCACCAATACCGGCCTGGTCGTGGAAACCGGGTCCGCGCGTGAAGTGCACCACTTCGCGCTGCTGGGCGGGTACGGTGCCGAGGCCATTCACCCCTACCTGGCGCTGGAATCGCTGGGCAAGATGAATGACCCCGAAAAGGCCGTGAAGAACTTCATCAAGGCCATCGGCAAGGGCTTGAACAAGGTCATGTCCAAGATGGGCATCTCGACCTACATGTCTTACACCGGCGCGCAGATCTTCGAAGCCGTGGGCCTGCAAAGCAACCTGGTGAACAAGTACTTCACCGGCACCTCGTCCAACATTGAAGGCATCGGCATCTTCCAGGTGGCCGAAGAAGCGCTGCGTCAGCACCGCGCGGCGTTCAGCACCGACCCGGTGCTGGCCAACGACCTGGAAGCCGGCGGCGAATACGCCTATCGCGTGCGCGGCGAAGAGCACATGTGGACGCCGGATTCCATCGCCAAGTTGCAGCACGCCTCGCGCGCCAACAACTACCGCACCTATAAGGAATACGCGCAGATCATCAACGACCAGAGCCGTCGCCACATGACCCTGCGCGGCCTGTTCGAATTCCGCTTCGACCCGTCGCGCGCCATCCCGCTGGATGACGTCGAACCCGCCAAGGACATCGTCAAGCGCTTTGCCACCGGCGCCATGTCGCTGGGCTCGATCTCGACCGAAGCGCACTCGGTGCTGGCCGTGGCCATGAACCGCATCGGCGGCAAGTCCAACACCGGCGAAGGCGGCGAAGACGAACTGCGCTACCGCGCCGAAATGCGCGAAGGCAAGAGCACCATCAAGGACGGCGACACGCTGGCCTCGCTGCTGGGCTCGGACCGCATCGAAGCCGATGTCGTGTTGAAGAAGGGCGATTCGCTGCGTTCGAAGATCAAGCAGGTGGCCTCGGGCCGTTTCGGCGTGACCGCCGAATACCTGTCGTCCGCCGACCAGATCCAGATCAAGATGGCGCAGGGCGCCAAGCCCGGCGAAGGCGGCCAGCTGCCCGGCCACAAGGTGTCGGAATACATCGCCAAGCTGCGTTATTCCGTGCCGGGCGTGGGCCTGATTTCGCCCCCGCCGCACCACGACATCTATTCCATTGAAGACCTGGCCCAGCTGATCCACGACCTGAAGAACGTGAATTCCAAGGCGTCGGTGTCGGTCAAGCTGGTGTCCGAAGTGGGCGTGGGCACGGTGGCCGCCGGTGTCGCCAAGGCCAAGGCCGATCACGTTGTGATCGCCGGCCATGACGGCGGCACGGGCGCATCGCCGGTGTCGTCCATCAAGCACGTGGGCACGCCCTGGGAACTGGGCCTGGCCGAAACGCAGCAGACGCTGGTGCTGAACCGCCTGCGCAGCCGCATCCGCGTGCAGGCCGACGGCCAGATGAAGACCGGCCGCGACGTCGTCATCGGCGCGCTGCTGGGCGCCGATGAATTTGGCTTCGCCACCGCGCCGCTGGTTGTCGAAGGCTGCATCATGATGCGCAAGTGCCACCTGAACACCTGCCCGGTGGGCGTGGCCACGCAAGACCCGGTCCTGCGCAAGAAATTCCAGGGCAAGCCGGAACACGTCGTCAACTTCTTCTTCTTCATTGCCGAAGAAGTGCGCGAAATCATGGCGCAGCTGGGCATCCGCAAGTTCGACGACCTGATCGGCCGCGCCGATCTGCTGGACATGCGTTCGGGCGTTGAGCACTGGAAGGCGCAAGGGCTGGACTTCGCCCGCGTGTTCCACCAAACGCAATCCGACGCCGACGTGCGTCAGACCGAAGAGCAGGACCACGGCCTGGCCGGCGCGCTGGATCATCAGTTGATCGACCGCAGCCGCCCCGCGCTGGAACGCGGCGAAAAGGTGTCGTTCATCGTGCCGGTGCGCAACCGCAACCGTACGATCGGCGCCATGCTGTCGGGCGCCGTGGCCTCGCGCTACGGCCACGACGGCCTGCCCGACGACACCATCCACATCCAGTGCAACGGCACCGCCGGCCAGAGCTTCGGCGCGTTCCTGGCGCACGGCATCACGATGGACCTGGTGGGCGAAGGCAACGACTACGTCGGCAAGGGCTTGTCGGGCGGCCGCATCATCGTGCGCTCGCCCAATGACTTCCGCGGCTTCGGCCCCGACCACATCATTGCCGGCAACACCGTGCTGTACGGCGCGTTGGCGGGCGAGGCGTTCTTCAACGGCGTGGCCGGCGAACGTTTCGCGGTGCGTAACTCGGGCGCGGCGACGGTTGTCGAAGGCACGGGCGACCACGGGTGCGAATACATGACGGGCGGCACGGTCGTGGTGCTGGGCGCCACGGGCCGCAACTTCGCGGCCGGCATGTCGGGCGGCGTGGCCTACGTGTGGGACCCCGAGCGCACGCTCAAGCATCGCGTCAACCTGTCGATGGTCGAACTGGAAGGCGTGGCGCCGCACTCGGAACAGCAAGCGCTGAACAACATCGACATCTGGCACAGCGCGCAGCGCGGTGGCGAACGCGAGACGGATGAAACCATCCTGCGCCGCCTGGTGGAAGACCACTTCCGCTACACCGGCAGCTACCGCGCCCGCGAGATCCTGGGCGACTGGGAAGCCTCGCGCGGCAAATTCGTAAAGGTCATGCCGACGGACTACCGTCGCGCATTGGGTGAAATGTGGCGTGCAGCCAACCAGCAACAACTGGCTGCGTGAGGGATACCATGGGAAAGATAACTGGCTTTATGGAATTTCAGCGTCTGCAAGAGGCCTCCGAGGCCCCGCAGAAGCGGCTAAAGAACTGGCGCGAATTCGTGCTGCACCTGACCGATGATCAGGCCAAGCAGCAAGCCGCGCGCTGCATGGACTGCGGCATCCCGTTCTGCAACAACGGCTGCCCGGTCAACAACATCATCCCCGACTGGAATGACCTGGTGTACAAGCAGGACTGGCGCCGCGCGCTGGACGTGCTGCACTCCACCAACAACTTCCCGGAATTCACGGGCCGCATCTGCCCGGCCCCGTGTGAGGCCGCCTGTACCTTGAACATCAACAGCGACGCCGTGGGCATCAAGTCCATCGAACACGCGATCATCGACAAGGGCTGGGAAGAAGGCTGGGTGGCGCCGCAAGTGCCGGCCCGCAAGACGGGCAAGAAGGTCGCCGTGGTGGGCTCCGGCCCCGCCGGCATGGCGTGCGCGCAGCAACTGGCGCGCGCCGGCCACTCGGTGACGCTGTTCGAAAAGAGCGACCGCATCGGCGGCCTGCTGCGTTACGGCATCCCCGACTTCAAGCTGGAAAAGCACCAGATCGATCGCCGCATTTCGCAGATGGAAGCGGAAGGCGTTGAGTTCGCGCCGTCCACCTACATCGGCAATCCGAAAGACCCCGTGGCCGATGGCCTGACGGTGCGCACGCCGGAATCGCTGAAGGCGGAATTCGACGCCATCGTCATGACGGGCGGTTCGGAAACGCCGCGTGACCTGCCGGTTCCCGGCCGCGAGCTGTCGGGCGTGTATTTCGCCATGGACTTCCTGCGCCAGCAGAACAAGGCAGTCGCCGGTGACCGCCTGACGAACCAGACGCTGGCCAAGGGCAAGCACGTGGTCGTGATCGGCGGCGGCGATACCGGTTCGGATTGCGTGGGTACCAGCAACCGCCATGGCGCTGCATCGGTCACGCAATTTGAGTTGATGCCGCAGCCGCCCGAGTCCGAGAACAAGACGATGACGTGGCCGTACTGGCCGCTGAAGATGCGCACATCGTCCTCGCACGAAGAAGGCTGCGAGCGCGATTGGTCCGTGACCACCAAGCTGCTCAAGGGCAGCAACGGCAAGGTCGAAAAGCTGGTCGGCGCGCGCGTCGAGTGGTTCAAGGACGAAGCCACCGGCCAGATGAAGATGCGCGAAGTCGAGGGTTCGGAATTCGAGATCAAGGCGGATCTGGTGCTGCTGGCCATGGGCTTCGTATCGCCGGTGCAAACGGTGCTGGATGCGTTCGGCGTGGATCGCGATGCGCGCGGCAATGTGCGCGCCAACACCGACGACTACCGCACCAACGTCGAAAAGATCTTTGCCGCGGGCGACATGCGCCGGGGCCAGTCGTTGGTGGTCTGGGCCATCCGCGAAGGCCGCCAGTGCGCGCGCTCGGTGGACGAGTTCCTGATGGGCAGCACCGAACTGCCGCGCTGATCTTCCGGCATCGCAAGACACTCGCGGGCCCCACGCACGACCCATTCGCCGCCTTCGCGCCCTTTGCGCCAAGGCGGCGAATGCTATTGAAAACGCCGAACGACATCGCATCGCCAGCGCCCCGCTGTTGCCGCGCCACCACGGCGGGTTCCGCATCTTTTAACGGTTTGACACACATCAATCTGGCCTTGGGCCGGGTCTGAGAACCTGTGGTCTCACCTTACGGAAAGATCGGAGAAGAAAAATGTTTTCGCTGAACGGGCGTATCCGCGCCACCGCCATCGCCGCACTGACCGCCGCCGGCGCACTTGCCACGCCGGCGCATGCGCACGAAGCGGGCGACGTGCTGTTCCGAGTGGGCGTGACGCAGGTGCGGCCCTCTTCCAACAACGGCACGGTGCTGGACGGCAGCGTCAAGCTGGATGCGAACAACAACGTGCGCCCGAGCTTCACGCTGGGCTACATGGTGACGCGCAACATCGGCATCGAACTGCTGGGCGCATGGCCGTTCCAGCACGACGTCAGCGGCAGCGGTTTGGGCAAGATCGGCTCCAGCAAGCAACTGCCCCCGACCTTAAGCCTGCAATGGCACATCCTGCCCGACAGCATGATCCAGCCGTACATCGGCGTGGGCATCAACTACACGCACTTCTTCGACACCAAGGCCGAAGGCGCGCTGAAGGGTTCCGACCTGAAGATGGGCGATTCGTGGGGCGTGGCCGCGCAACTGGGCGCGGACTTCAAGATCAACGAACGCTGGTTCATGAACGCCGACATCCGCTACATCGACATCAAGTCGAAGGTGAAGCTGGACGGCCAACACATCGGCACGGCTCGCATCGACCCGTGGGTGGCGACGCTGGGCGTCGGCTACCGCTTCTAAGCGGATGTTGTTGTGCGGCCCGGCGTCTGCAATTGCAGGCGCAAGGCCTGCAACGCGGGCGTATCGTCGTCCGCGCGCCAGACCAGCTGCGTCACGGCGGTAGCGTAAGGGCCCGTCAGTGCGCTGACGTGGACGGAATGCTCCGCCCCCAGCACCGCCAAGACCGAGCGCGGCACGATGGCCACGCCCGAGCCCGCCGCCACACACGCCACGATGGCGTGATACGACGCAAACTCCATCACCCTGCCCGGCGCCACGCCTTCGTGGTGCAGCCACGATTCCAGGATGCGGCGGTACGAACACCCTGCCGCGAACGCGATGACGGTGCGGTCGCCAAGGTCGCGCGCGTTGCCGATGGGCCCCCATGCCAGGGGCGATATCAATGCCAGGGTTTCCTGGAAGGCGTCCAGGGTAGACAGACCCTCTGCCGGAAACGGCTGGGCAACAAACGCCGCTTCAATTTCGTAATTGCGCACCTGCGCGGCCAATGCGCCCGACGTGCCGGTGACCAGTTCAATACCCACTTGCGGCCACGCCGCGTGATAGGACGCCAGGATCGGCGGCAGGCGCGCGGCCGCTGTGCTTTCCATGGTGCCGATGCGCAGCACGCCCTGCGGGGCGCCGTCGCGCACGGCGGCTTGCGCTTCGTCCGACAATCGCAGCAGCCGGTCGGCATAGGACAGCAGCACGCGGCCCTGGTCCGACAGCACCAGCCGGCGATTCTGGCGCCGAAACAGCGGGGCGTTCAATGAAGCCTCCAACTGCTTCAGGCGCGTGGACACATTGGACTGCACCCGGTTCAGGTGCAGGGCCGCGCGCGCGACGCCACCCTGGTCGGCCACGGCCTTGAAAATCTGCAACGCATCGAGATCCAAGTTTCTCATTTCAAGAACCTATGTTCTTAATAATTCACTATTAAAGATATAAGTACAGCCGTAGAGTAGGCCCATGTCAACGCCTGCTTACCCTTCCGTTTCCGATTCCGTATCCGCCGCCGATACCCGCAGCGCGCTCAGCCTGGCCTGGCCTGCCGCCCTGGCCCTGGCTGCCGCCATGGGCATCGGCCGCTTTGCCTTCACCCCCGTCTGGCCCCTGATGGCCGAGGAAGGCGGTTTGTCTCTGGCACAGGGCAGTTGGATTGCATCGGCCAACTACGCCGGGTATCTGCTGGGCGCGCTGGCGGCCGTGGCGTGGCCCGTACGCCACGCACGTCAGGTACGCGCGCAGCTTGCCATCAGCCTGCTGGCGGTGGCGCTGTTGACGCTGGTCATGCCCCTGACGCATGACGTGGCCCTGTGGTGCGCCCTGCGCCTGGCCGCCGGCTATGCCAGCGCCAGCGCGTTCATCTGCGTCGCGGCGGGCCGGACGGTGGCGCCGGGCGACCCCCGGGAACCGGCCGCGTCGGCGCTGACCTATGCGGGCGTGGGCGCCGGTATCGCGCTGACCGGCTTGGCCTGCCTGTCGCTGATGGCCTGGGGCGTGCGGGCGGATGGCACCTGGCTGGCGCTGGGCGGGCTGACGCTGGCCTTGTCCGCCATCGCCTGGCCGGGCCTGAACCGGCCGTCGCCTGGCACCTCATTGACGCCGCACGCCGGCCCGCCGGCGCGTGTGCCCCGCGTCACCGCCCGGCTGGCCTTGCATTACGGCGTCTTCGGCATCGGCTACATCATCCCCGCCACCTTTCTACCGGCCATGGCCAAGCAGGTCATCGCCAACCCCGCCGTGTTCGGCTGGGCATGGCCGCTGTTCGGGCTGGCCGCTGCCGTATCGTGCCTGCTGGTTCCCCGGCTGGCACGGGCCCGCGATGAAAAGCGCGTCTGGCAGGCCGCGCAGGCGCTGATGGCCGCCGGCATGCTGGCTGCCGCGCTGTGGCACCACATCGCCGCCGTGATCGTGGCGGCGCTGCTGGTGGGCGGCACGTTCATGGTGATTACGCAGGCCGGCATGCTGAC
>NZ_JBLVOL010000134.1:0-106930 GCF_053543755.1 Achromobacter semiaridum
CCGCTGGGGGGGGGGGCTCAACTTCCCCCATCCGTGAGAGTCCTCCCTTGGGGAGGAATGTCGTCGCTTAACGTGCGCGGTCCCCCGCGAAATATAGCGAGCAGGTCGTATCGCGAAGGCTTCCCAGCGAGCAGGCGGAGTAGATCGGGTCAGCACCAGCCTTGACCATTTCCGCCACCTGCCGGTCACGATTCGCGTTGTAGCTCCAGAGTGCGCCGATCCCGGCGATCAGGCAGATTGCCGCCAGCGCCCACAGCGAGGCCCAAAACTTCCCTTCTTGACTCATTTCCCGATCCTTTGGTTGTTGCGGGGATTGTGTGCCTCCCGTGTGGGAAAGGCGTTGAAAACCAGATGCGTGGCGACATCAAAGGTCCGCCAGGTAGATGCAGGCAGTGATCGCTTCGCTCCACGAGCCGAAGACGTCATTCTTGGGGCTGCGGATGACCTGCCCGTCCTCGCGCCAGCCGCGGTGCTTCATGTAGTTGAGGATCTCGTCCATCACTTCGCTCCTTCTTGGGGCTTGCTGGTGCGCTCCCGCACTACCTGGGCGCACGCCACGTGCGCAGCGTGGTAGGCACGAAAGGGCAAGCTGGTGTCCCGGGCGCGGATCTCAAGCAACTGCCTGACGCGAATCTCCTCCTTCGGGGTGATCTCACAGAATTCCATCACCTCTTCGATGGTTCGCCACTCGTCGCCGGTGATGGCGGTTTGGGAGTAGGTTTTCATTGCTGTCCTTGCCCTTGGAAGACCCAGCAGGTCCAGCCGGTGCCATTCGTGTAGACCGTGCGCGTGCGCCCGATATCCGAGTGCCGCACTTGGTAGGTGCGATGGCGAAAGCCCAGGTGATGGTCCAACACCCGATTGACGTCCGACTCCTCGACGACGAAGTCCTGCCTGCAGACCCTCTCGTCGCGGCCCCAAGCGTTCGCCGCGGTATACCAGACCTTTTCGGTGGTGGCCTTCATGCTAGAAAGACTCCGCGTGGCTATCTTGGATTTCGGCGCCCCAATGCGGCTGAAGCGAACCTGGATCGAGCAGCATGATTGCGCACTGGCCGATGGAGGTCAGATCCTCATCAAGGTATTCACTCGCCTGAGTCTCGTCACCGCCCAGCTCCTCAAGCGCTCGCACGTATGCGGCCTGTCGAAACGCGGCCTCGTCCTTGATGCGAAGGGTCATGCAGAAGTCGATCCGAAGATCATCCGTCTTGGCGGTCATGGTCACAGCCCCACTCGATGCGAAGCGCCGGCCGCTCGTGCCTCCTGCTCCGCCAGGCGCTCGAAACACAGGCTTGCGTTCGTGCGCTGGCGCAGGTGATCGGTCCCGCTGTGCGGGATGGAATCGAACACGAAGCGCGTGTCCGGCGCGATGAAGATCCAAGGGTCGTCGTTCACCGGATCGACCAGGAGCATCTTTTCGGTGTGCTTGACCTCGTGCAGCCCGGCAGCGGCAAAGGAGGCAAAGGTCAGGCCCTTCTCGGCTGCTGCCAGGAGGGCGGCGCACTTCTGCGCGGTGTGCTGGGAAAGGATTTCGGTTCTCATTATTCAGTCCTCCTTGCTCACGATCAGTTCACTGGTCGCCGACCACGTTCCATCGGGGTGGAGCGTGACGCGCATCGGATCGCGCTCGTTATCGACCCAGAGCTCCAACTCAACCTTGGAGGTGGAACTGCCCTCGCAGCCCGGCGCTCGCACAAAGGAATAGCCCGAGTCGTTCTCTTCGAGCGCGTTCAGGAATTTGTGAATGGAGCCCGTGCTCACTTCGATTTCGCAGGTTTTCATGATTAGCAATCCACTTCAGTTGCGACGCGGCGACGGCCGCAGAAAATACAGTCGTGATAGACGGTTACGCGGTCCATCACCCCGTAGCATTGGCCCCATTCGCGGGCATCTTTCAGCGTGCGGGCGTAGTGAACGACCTTGCGCTTCAAATCCACGTCGTGGACGATGACCACGTAGGGCGAAAACAGCTTCTCGATGAACTTGCGCGTGTCGCGCGGAAGCTTGGCGTAGAGCGACTTGAGGGCTTTCATTCGCAAGCCTCCTGCGCAGCCTCATCCGCAAGCGACCAGGCTTCCTCAACCGAATAGGCTTCCTCGCCCCAGTCGAGCAACTCGCCGCGCTCCGAGCAAGCGACCGGGATCGTCGACAGCATCCAGCGGTAGCGACCCTTGAAGTCGGCGCCCCATACGGCGCCCATGTCTTCGATCCAATACCCCTTCGCTTGGAGCTCGCCCTTGCGGGCGTCGGAGACTGTCGTTTGGTTGGTCGCGGTCATTTCGCTTCCCGGTGCGTTGTTTCGATGTAGCTATTCTGGGCACGGGGTTCAGGCACCAGCAGCACCGTAGATCCAGTTCGTCTGGTGGCGCGCCTTGTCAGCTTCCGCAAGCGATTCCCATGCAGACTCGGAAAGCCCGAGGTCCGTTCTCACCGTCAGTTCCAAACTCGGGTCGCCGATGAGCGTTCCATGCTCCCAGCACACCATGTCCCCGCGCTGCAGGACATAACCGCTCTCATTAAGGAACTGCGCGATGTCCTCGGTGATGCTCTCCCACCGCTCCTGATCTTCGGCGCCGAGATTGGGGCGCAAGTAAGGAAGCAGCCGATCGGTCATCGCCTTGTGCGCTGCCTGCAGTTCATCTTGTGTCATGTCGGCTCCTGCCGTGATGCTTCGATAGGTTCACTCATCGGAAACCAAAGCAAAGCGCCCCGCGGAGGCGTGAGCGTCGCCGTCGCCGCCCCTGCTCAGAAGGTGGCGCCCGGTAGCGCTTTGCTTTGGTCACTGGGCTTTGGCTCGGGCGCCCAGTGCTGCCCCTGTTCAATCGTCGATGGGTGAATCTTCGACTTCACCCCGTGGCTCGCCCACTTGCTCGACCGAGTAGCCGGTGATCCCCTCGGCCGCGGCGAAGGCGTGAGCCTCTGCCTCGTCGTGAAACGGCCCAAGGTGGAACTCGCCGTCAGTCGACAGCACCTGGATCACCAGAAGCTGCCGGCCGCCGGGCCCGGGTGCCCCGCTCAAACGCTGAGCGTTTCGATCGCCGGCTTGGCGGGCTCAGGCGCCGCGGTGGCCGGCTTCGGACCCTTGCGCACCACGTTCAGCCCGAAGCTGACGCCCGGTTCGCTGTCCAGCTTGACGAAGCCGCCGGTCGTGCCGATGAAGTTGGTTTTGCCACTGCTGGAGGGGCCGAAGTCTTGGTCCAGATTGATGCGCAGGACGAGGTCTCGTCCTTCGACGGTTGCGGTAACGCCTTTCATGGGAATCTCCTAAGTGAAGTTGTTGATCCAGGCCGGGCCGCCGGCCTTACTCGGCGGCCTGCAGTTCGGCGATGCTCCAGTCGCCTTCCAAGCCTTCCGCGTAGTCGATCGCCTGGTCGGCGTCGCCGAACGGGCCGTAGTGGCTGAACCCGCCAAGGCTCATGACCACGACGATGTGCGTGCCGTTCGGATCCAGGCCGGCGACGTCGCTGTCCTTCTGGCCCTCGTTGTCCAGCTTGATGACCCAGGTGTCGTCATTGCCGATCGTTGAGTTGTCAGCCGATTGCCAGTCCTTGAACGGGCCGAAGTAGGCGAAGCCCTCCAAGGGCGAGCCGGCGGCGATGATGTGGGTGTCGCGGGGTTCAGTGTTCATCCTGCTCTCCTTCAGGCTGCGATGCGAAACCGCTCGTCGGGCGTTTGCTTCGCGGCAGCCGCGGCGTCCAGCGCGCGCACCTCACTTTCAAGCTCGCCGACCATCCAGTCGATCCATGCGACTCGGTTTTCCCAATGCGACTCGGTTGCGACGCCGTAGCTGATGTAGCCCTTGCGGGCAAGCCAGTCTTCGAGGAAAGCGTGGCCCAGCAGCATCTGAGATATCCAGTCGGTCAGGTAGCGACCCAGCTCACCCTTCGCGGCATGACCGCTCGCCGCCATGTTCCACAGCCGCGGGCAAATCGAGCCGTTCCGCTTCGCTCTGATATCCCTTTGAGCTTCTTGGAGCATCTCGATCATGATCTGAAGCTGTTCCTTGTTGAATGCCTTTGCCACGTTCCTTGCTCCGTTATTTGACGGGCCGCGCAATTGCGACCCAGACTAGATCCCCTGTCGAATTGCGGACCCCGCCGGCGTAGTGGATGTCGGCCACTGCCTTGTAGGTGCCCGCTTCCAGCAGCGTCGCGTCACCCATGCAGGCCGTGCAGCGCAGTTCCGCCTGCTTCATCGCGTCCTTGAGCGAATGCGCGCGGATGTGCGTGACGACGCCGGTGCTGTAGCTGAGCAAGAAGCGCATCTGCGGCGTCCACGGAATCAGATTGCGCGGGTCCGAGAAGTCGTGCGCGGAGCCCGTGCAGCGCCCCATGTCCGAGTTCTGGGTCGAGCGGTTGTAGCGCCAGCCCAGTTCGGGATCGGGGGAGTCGTCGCCGCGCACGGTCTCGTATCCGCGAAACTGTTCGTGGACCTCCACGATGCGCACCCAGTCGCCGGCCAGGGTGCGATATGACTCCCAGAGCTGAAATCGGAACCCCGGTTCGGGATAGGGGCGTGCCAAGTGAAGGTCGAACATCGTGCGCTCGCTTGCGTTGTTTCGATGGGTTGATTGTGGGCACCCAGATCAGGCGCCCACAGCGTGGTGCTTAGGCCGCGGCCAGGCCGGCGCCTTCGGTCTTGGCCTTGCGCGGGCGCTTGATGGTGGGTTTGGCGAAGGTCAGCGCGGTCAGAATCGCATCGGCGTTCTTCATCAGGTATTCGCGCAGCGGCATGTCAGCGCCGGTGCTGTCCACCACTTTCGCGCCCGAGTCGGCGACCAGCGCCTCGACCCGCGCTTTGCGGAACAGCGTCAGGTCGTGCTTGTCAGCTTCGGCGCGCTTCTGAAAGAACGAGCCATCGGTGGCCTGGTAGCCGGAAATGCGTTTTGCCATTTTGAGAAGATCCTCTTTGGTTGGCGGGGTTGAAAATCTTTAGACGGGCTGCGGATCGGCGCCGACGGTGATCTCGCCGTGCTTGATGCCCCAGCAGTCCCAGGCGTAGTCGATGAGGTCGGCGTCGGACATCTCATCCAGCCCGATGCGGCCTTCCATCGCGGCCTCGAGCGCCAACTCGCGGTCCTTGCGCAGGGCATCGACGACCTTGTCGGCACACGCTTTGACCAGGCGCTCTCGCTGGTCGTCGTCCAGCAGCTTTTCCGATTTCGGCTCGGGCAGAACCGCGGCGTCGATCTTGGCGGCCAGCGCCACGAGTTCGGGATGCGGCACCCGCGACCTGGCTGTGTTGGCGGCCAGGTAGATTCGGACGAAGCCGATGGGCACACCGCCGTCGATGGAGGCGTCGAGCCAATACCCAGTCTTGGAGGCGGCGCCATTGCGGCCATAGATGGGCCGGCGCGTGACGACGGTGCTCATGCGCGGCCTCCGAAGTTCGGGGTCAGGACATTCGCGGTGATGGGGAATTCGGACGCGGTCGGGCGGGGGCTGAGCTTCCCGCTCACCAGGGTCACGCCTAGCATGTCCAGCACCTCGGACATAGCGTCGGTCAGGTTTTCTGCGCTGACGCGCAGGGTGTCACCGTTCTTCATTTGAAATCCGAAGGTCTGTTCCATGAATGCCGCCATTCTACATAAAATTGTTAGTCATCGCTGATTATTTCTAACGGGTGCAGCGATGAACCGATTTGTGTATTGTGGGTGCGACATTCAGGCGTCGTCGTTCATCGACACCCAGACGCTGAGCGCCACAACAGCGGCCACGATGAGCAAGGCACGCGGGGAAAAGAAGAATGCAAGGATCGAGACCAGTGACATGAAGCGGCGGGATTTAGTGTTTAGCGATGACTATTTTGCGCAACCGCGCCCGGCCCTGTTCGCAGGCAAAGAAAAGGCCCCTTTCGGGGCCTGCTTCATGGGTGACCAATCAAGCGCGCGGCGCCTTGCTGGCCTGGGGCGCGAACAGTGGCCGCAGCTCTTGGGCGATGCGTTCGCGAAGCTGCTGCGAGCCGTGGAACTGGATCGCGATATCCCGAAGCTTATTTATCAGTTCGGCAACCTCGTGCGGCTTCTTGCTGGCATGTGGCTCCGCATAGAGCGGGGTCACGATCATCCGGCCAAACTCTGGGTGCCCGCCATAATCCCACTGGTCCGCCAAGCGGCGGTCGGAGCAGAAAACAGTCGTTGATCCTCTCCCGCTACTCATAACGGGCTTTGCCATCCACGCCACCGCCTCCCCGGCTACAGGGGCGCTCGCCAGGGCGGACAATGCGGCATCCAGGGCGGCAGCCTTCAATGCGCTCATCGGGCCATCGCTGGGCTTGTAGTCCGCTCGCATGCGCCGCAGCGTCTCGACGTGCTCCGCGCGTTCATCGGTTAACTGGGCGCGCAGAGTGGATAGCAGGGCGTGCGCGGCTTCATACACGTAGGGCTTCAGGTCGGTCTGCCCGTCCTTGATCGTGAAACCGTGTGCCAGGAATACGGCGCGGATGGTGTCGTTCAGTTGAGTCATGACAGCAGCTCCTTCGCATCCTTGTAGTTCTGGTAGGTCAGGCCGATCCGGGGATCCACCTTGACGAAGTGGGGTAGCTGCTCGGGCAGCATGTCGGAGTCGTCGTCAACGATGACGAACTTCTCAACGCCGGGGTGTTCGTCCAGCCATTGCTTGATTTGCGGACCGCGTTCCCCGCCGCCGCCCGGCGTTGCGCTGCTGATGACATAGCCCAGGAAGTCGCCAAGCTCAGTGGCGCGCTCTTGGTCCATGCCAATCCGCCATGTGGAGCTGAGAACGACGTGGGCCTCGGTTTCCTGCACCAGGCGCGCCATCAGCTTGACGGCGACCTGATCGAACTTCTCCCAGTCGCCGGCCATGTTTCGATTGCGGGGCCACGGGCAGCCGCCGAATGCCGCGGCGGACCGGGTGCTGTTCAGGACTCCGTCGATATCGAGGAACAGGACTTTCATCACGCCTCGCATTGCCGCGAGCCGTTGGCCCACGCGACGATCATCTGACAGTGTTTCAGCTTGCCTTCGATGCCGCCCTGCGCCTTCGCGTAGTCATCGCCCAGGACTTCCTGCGCGTATGCCATCCCAGGGGCGGCAGGCGCTTCAACGAAGCAATCCAGCAATTCACCGTCACGACCGCGTCGTTCGCGCACCCGCCATCCCAGCGCCTCACCAGCGACAGGGGCGCGCGCCGCCGGCAACGGGTCCGTGACCCGCCAGGGCGCCCAACCGTCCGCCCGTGCCGATCGAAACCACACGGTAGGCGTGTCCTCGCCCTTGCGCTGCGTTGCCAAGGTTTGCCCGACGACGCGGCCCATATGGTCAAAGATGGGCGATATCGGCCCGTGTGAGTAGCCGTCAAACGGGACCGGGGCATGACTTTCGTTCAGTTGTTGCATTTTCTGTTGTGGTCGTTAGATGTGGTTTTCCGCGGCGGCACGGGCAGCCGCCAGAACGCGTCGCCAAGAGGTGAGGTCGATGCCGTAAAAGTCGGGGTCGATCGCGCCGCGCTCTGCCTGTTCCTCCTCGCCGCGCTGCCACCGCATAAGCGCAAACTCGATCGCCAGAGTGGTTTTCAACTCGACGTAGCCTGCGGCCGCGAGTTCGCGCAAGCCGGCCGCCACGTCGATTCGGTCGACGTTGTGTCCTGCTACGAGGTTGTGCCGCATCACGCTCCTCCCTGCTGCTGAGAGGCGGAAAGGGCAGCGTCGTAGTCGGCGCGCGTGATTGTGATGCGCTCGACCGGAATGGCGTTGCCGCTGGTGAATTTCTCGGCCACCAGCCGGTTCAGCGCATTGCCTGGCGCGGGAGCGGAGGCACGCTGCACGAACTCGACGGAACGTTTCGTGGGCTGCTCGACTTCGATCCACGGGCCGAAGCGGCTGCGCTGCTCGAAGTGGTAGACCTTCTGCGCCTCGTCCGGCGCGCTGTGCGCAGGTGTGGTGGCCGACTCCGGCGCCATCTCCGGGTAGTCGCCGTAGTCGTTCGTGGATGTCTCCCCGGTGAAGTCCAGCTCGTGCAGGTCGACAACCATCACTTCTTCAGAGTGGATGCCATCAGACTTCCCTGCCTTGGCGCGGGCATCCGCCTCCTCGCGGCTTACGGCGTCGATGTAGAAAACCTGGTGTCCGCTGGCGGACTTGACCTCAGCGGTGTAGAGGTAGCGTTTGAGTTCCATTAGGTGACCTTCCAGTCCTTCAAGTGGGCGAGCAGCAGTAAGCGTCTGTCTCGCAGAATGTCGATTGCAGCTTGGCAGCGGGCGACGTTGAACATGCCAAAGTGGCATTCAGCAACGGGGATACCCATTGCTTCGGCCAGCCATGCGTAGGCGGCGGTTCGACGCTGGAAGCGCTCCTTTATCGGCCCCGCTTCCCAGCATGGGTTAAACAAGCTCTTCGCCCGCTTGCGGTATTCCCGTTCCTCCGCGTTGGCAAGCGTGCCCAGCGGTATCGCGGTGAAGGGGTGCAGCCCGACGTATGCGTCGCAGGTGGAGCCCAGCTCCGAGCAGACGTAGACCCAGGGCCAATCACCGTATTCCTTGCCCGCGTAGATGAAGCTGTTCTTGACCAGCTCCACCCCGGCGCCGCAGTGCGGGCACGAAGTCGGCGCGGGCATGTGAGGGAGCGGAACGCGGGCGGTCGCGCGGCGGCTCGGGTTCCAAGGTGTCTTTTCGTCCGTCACGGGGCGATCCCCACGTCGTAGTCATAGGTGTCAGGGCCGTCGTCGCCATCGCGGCAACGGGCAACGAATGCCTCATATCCGTCGCCAAGCAGCGCGCGGCACATCTGGTCGATCACCCACGTTTTATGGTGCGCGCCATCGATGCTTCCATACCGATAGGCAATCTCGACGGCGGCTTCGCAGCGCTCTTCTGCGGATTTGACTGTGCTCATCAGGCACCCTCCTGGCCGTCGTAGGGTTGCCAACCCATGACGAGCGCACTCTTGACGGACATCTCCTCGCAAATCCGTGCCTGAACCTGCTCAAGCTGCGCGACGGATTGGATACCATTGGGCAGCGTCATAGCGACCCAGCCGAAGCCGCTCTCGTGCGAATAAACGACGTGGTAGAGCATCAGGCGCCCTTCACGCAGAGCACCTGCTTCAGGACATGGACCACATCGATCAGGTCGGTCTGGTTCGCCATGACCTCGTCGATCGATTTGTAGGCACCGGGAATCTCGTCCAGCACCGCGTCGTCCTTGCGGCATTCGACGCCCTCGGTCTGAGCCTTCAGGTCGTCCAGGTTGAAAAGCTTGCGCGCCTTCGCCCGGGACATGCGCCGGCCGGCGCCGTGGGAGCACGAGCAATACGAGTCGGCATTGCCCTTGCCGCGCACGATGTAAGAGCGCTGGCCCATCGAGCCGGGGATGATGCCCAGGTCACCTTCCCGCGCCCGGATGGCGCCCTTGCGGGTCACCCACAAGTTCTTGCCATAGTGGTTCTCGCGGGCGACGTAGTTGTGATGGCAGTTGATCGCTTCCTGGGTGATGGTGAAGTCGATGGGAATGTGTCGGCGCAGCGCCGCGATCACCCGTTCCATCATGACTTGGCGGTTCTCCAGGGCATACGCCTGGGCCCACTCGACCGCGTCCATGTAGTCGCGGAAGTCGTCGGTGTCCTCGGGGATATAGGCCAGGTCGGTGTCAGGCAGGTGGATGAAGTGCCCCTCCATCCGGCGCTTGGCCTTCTCGATGTAGTAGGAGCCGATCATGTTGCCGATGCCGCGCGATCCGGAGTGCAGCATGATCCACACGTCCTGGTTCTCGTCGAGGCAAAGCTCGATGAAGTGGTTGCCGCTGCCCAGCGTGCCCAGTTGCTGGCATGCTTTCAGATGCGCTCTCTCGTAGCCCTCACCCCTTTCCTTATACAGACCATCAAAAATCTTATTCAGGTGAGTGCTTGCGGGGAGGCGGCCTGCATTGCGAATCACAGCATCACTGGCTGTTTTGTGCGCCCCACCAGCACCAAGCGGAACGTCCCGCTCGATCTGGTTGCGAATTGCCACCAGGGAGTCCGGCAGGTCGGACGCCTTCAGCGAGAGCCGCACCGCATTCATGCCGCAGCCGATATCGACGCCCACCGCGGCGGGGATGATCGCCTTGTCGGTCGCGATGACCGAGCCGATGGTCGAGCCCTTCCCCGCGTGGACATCGGGCATCAGCGCCACGCCGTTGCCGGCGATGAAAGGCAGGCGCGCGAGATTCTTCGCCTGCTGCAGTGCCTCGTCCTCGATGTCGGACGTCCAAATCTTGATGGGGCGGCTGCCCTCTTCGTGCAATACCTGTTTCACCTGAAACGCTCCCTGTTGGCCGCCCGGCGGGCCGGCCCATGTGTATGTTCGGAATGGTTTCCCCGTCGTGGGGATTACCGCCAGCGGCCGGGGCGGTCCCGGTCCTCGTTGAGCAGGCGGCGGTCGGCTGCCCACGAATCGCGCTCGCGCTCTGCCCTACGCGCTTCGCGCCCTTCCCGCTCGAGCCTGCGGTTGGCTTCGAGGTTGTCGTTGCCCTGGCGCACCAGGGCGCACGTCGCGCTGTCACCGGTGCAGTGGTAGCGGCCGGCGCCGACGTAGTTCACCTCGGCGTCACGCCGGCGGTCGTTGTCTCCGGCGTGCGCGGCGGTCGCCGCCATCACCAGTGCAAAAATGGTCAGAGTTCTCACAAGTCCTCCAGTGCGTAGGTGGCGAGAAACGCTTCTGCCTGCGCTCTCGTCTCGGGGTCACGGTTCACGACTGCCCGGTATCTATCGTCAGACAGATGCGCAGGACGGGCGATGCCCGCGTAGAACTCGAGGCTCCCGCGGATGTGCCCCTGCAGGCTGGGCATCGCGACACTGCTGTGGACCAGGTCGTAGCGACCGGTGTAGGTTTCGCCGTCCGACCAAGTGACCTTGAAGTCGATCTTGTCGTAGGCGCCGCCGAGGGGCGCGAAGGACGCCCACAGCAGGAGCTGGTGCTGAGCGTCGGCGAAGGTCAGAAACTTGCGGGGCGGGTCGAACACGCCGCCGAACTGGCCTTCCTTGAATGAGAACTCGATCAGACGCACGCGGATCATGGCTCCTCCCTTACTTCGTAAACGGTCGCGCCACACGTCACCGACCGCAGGCCCATCTTGACCATCCACTCGACCTGATCGCGGTCGAACGGATGGGGGATCGCCGCGATGCTGTCGTAGGACCGCACAGTGTCGGGCGCGCGGGTCGAGGACGTGCCGCACTCGCTGCGCGTCCACTGCCCGAGCTCGTGAATGTGGATCTTCAAAGCGTCTTCCACTCGGTTTCACCCAGACGGCGGTATTGCATCTCGGTGCAGCCGCTCCCGGACTCGGCCCAGTCGAGCGGCGCGAAAGCGTGGTCGCCGTCGGCCTGGTCCAGATCCCCGCAGCGGCCCGTGTAATAGATCCCGCCATCGTCGTCCAGCAGGCGGAACTCGAACGGCATCCGGTGTCCGTGCGCGGCCAGGTATTCGCCCACCAGGACATGCTGGGCTTCGCGGCCCTTCGCGTCCTGAATTTCGCGCTTGGCCGCGTGTTGGCCGGCGCCTTGCAGCGTGTCTTCGAGGTGGTCGAGGGTGATGATCCAGTCCATTTTTCTGCCCCTGTTCGGTGTCGTGTTTCGATGGGTCTATTCTGTTCACCGCGCGATGGACGCGGGGATCTCGACCGTCTCGCCCAGTCGGCTCGCGACGTAGCAGCGCATCGCGGCCACCAGCGGCGTCGCCCCATCCATCTGGTGGGTTCCATTCATGCCCATACCGCGGGGACCGGCAACGTAGATACACGCGCTCCACCTGGGCCAGAACGTCTTAGGCGCGCGGGTGCTGATGTTCTCCCGCTCGATGATCGGCCCGGCCTGCGACCAATCGGTCGATGGGGCGTAGGGCAGCGGGTCGCACGCGCCGGACATGCGCACAATGTGGACCGGCCCGTTCGCCTTTATCTGCTGCGTGCGCATGCCGTGGCTCGCCTTAGCCACCGCCCAATCCAGGGCGGTGCCTTCCAGGTCCTTCGTTGCGATCGTGGTCATGGCGCTTTGGCGGCGTGCGCACCATTGGCGCGATCGGTGTTATAGGCAACGACGGCGTCACACTTGCGCAACAGCCCCTCCCGCAGCTCCGACATGCTGATGCCTTTGCACAGCACGTCGTTGATGATGGCGCTCTCGACCGGCGTCGCCCCGTGCAGCGTGTAATCGCCGATGAAGGGCATGCCGGGCGCGCGGGCCACGAACTGCTGAAGAAGGTCGGCATAGCCGGGCGACAAGGCCCAGCGCAGGCACAGGCCAGCCACCACCTCATCGACGATGGTTTCGCGATAGCGGGCGCTCATGCGGGCACCTGCTCGGCGCTGTAGCGGTCGTAGGAGCGGATCGGGCTGCTGTGATTGGTGTGGCTGTCGGTGAAGCGGATTTCTTCGCCGCGCTTGCGCTTCTCGCTGATGAAGAGGCTGGCATCGCAGTCTTCCTCCAGATAGACGGAGTCGCCGCGCTGATAGGAAAAGCCGCTGATCTGCCCAATCAGGTTCAGGCGCACGAGCTCGGCGCGCTTGACCTCCAGCCAGGCGTGGCCGGGGTCTTCGTGGAAGTGATAGGTGGTTTGCATGATGCGAATCCCGCTTGGTTGTCGATTTAGTCAGTGTGGGCGCGCGGTGCAGGCGCGTCAGAGTCGGGAAAACGCAGTTCCAACCCTGCCGCCAGGGGCGCGCAGTCGCGCAGCTCCTGCAGTTGCTCGGACGGACCGTCAAAGCAGACGAGCTCGCCGCGGGAGTTCATGAGACCAACCTCCCGCCACGCGGTCGGATCCCGGCGGTAGGATTCGCGTGCGGTCCCCACCAGGGGACCGTCGCGGCGCACGATCCGGCACTGCCCGGCCTGGTCGCTCCAGGCGGGCACGATGTAGAGGGCGATCATTGCTGCTCCACGATCGAGGCGCGCACCAGCTTGATGAGTTGCGCCGCGAGCCCGGGTTTCAGGTGGCTAAGTTCCAGCATCACCTTTCCGTCATAGCGGACGTCACACTTGATCGAACTCGCGCCGGAGTTGTATTGGTGAAACGACCGGTCGTCCCGCCGGCGATGCGGAGGCACATCCAAGTGGCGCGTCACGCCGGCGAGATTGCACATATCGGCGAAGATCCTGTCGTTTCGAGCTTCCCGGTCTTCACGCTCCGCGCGAGCTGCCGCCATCTTTGTCAGCAACTCACCGAAATCCTTCAACAGCTTTCGGCTGATATCGGCCGCAATCTTGTCGGCCGGGCGAGAGTGGTCCGCCGTGATTTCACTGGTCGTGTTCAGGTCGCCGATCTGGTCCGCTGTCAAACAGCTCCGCGGATAGCCCGCGTAACCGTCGGCGCCCCTGGGATAGCGTCGAATTACTTTCACCCTTCCCGAACTCCTCCAGGCGTCGAAGGTCAGTTGGATTTCTGCTTCAGGGTGAATGCTCGGCAGCTTGATTGCGAAGCGCGATATGTCCTCGTGCAGTTGGGACTCGTCGATCTTGGCGCCGAGGCGGGTAGCAATCTGCTCGGCAAGCGGAAGATATTTGGCGGGTTCGGTCATGTTGTTGCCCTGAGTGATGGGATGGGGTAATTCTGGGTGCGCGCTTCAGGCACCCACACCGATGTCAAGGCCGTGGTCCACGGTCGGCCATCCGTGGCGGGTGAGGATGCCGATCACCTCGATGTAGCCGCCCAGCGCGTTCGTGAGGCGCACGCAGTAGCTCCGTTCCGACGGCGGCAAATCGCCATCGACGGTGTAGACCAGAAGCGTCCAGCCCTCGACCGCGCCGATAAACCCGGCCGTCTCCAGAACGCCAAGCGCGTAATGCCGCAGGCGCGCGGCCAAGCCAGGTTTGATGGACGCATCCGTGGTTCTGAGGGTCTGGGTCAACCTCCGGCCGCACAAATCGAACTGCGCCGCATTGGGCGCGAGGACTTCGGTCTTCATGCGGCGACCCGCGTGAAGCGCGCCACCATCCTGTCCGCGATACGCTGCAAGCCCGCGCCCACCTCGTGCGTGAGGGTGGCGCGCGTGCGGGGAAGCTCTGCCGTGTCGCGCCAGGTTTGGACGGGATCAAGCTGATCGTTGAACACCACCCAATCGACGCCCGAGGCTGCGATGTGGCGCAGCGCGAAGGTCACGAAGTCGGAATCCCCGCGCACGGACCCGTGCTTCTCGGCCAGCTTCTTCAGCCGGCGCTCGATCCGGGTCATGACCTTCAGCGCGTCCTGCACGTCCGCGAGGCACGCGTCCTCCGCTACCAGGCCGAAACGCAGGCAGTAGATGTGGCCCTTGCCGCGCTCCGAGTCGTCGCCGTAGTTCTTCGTGCTGGCCTGCGACGTCACGCGCAAGCTGGCGCCGTGATGGAGCCGGACGTCGGGCAGCAGATTGTTGAAGTGGACGTAGATGTGGCCGAACTCGCCCGCCGCGCTGGCATGGACATGGGCGAATACGGACGAATGCGGGGAAAAGCCGTCGGCTGGGGCGGTCATTGCTGATCTCTCGGTCATGTTGCGATAGGTGCAATTCTGGGCACCGCACTGCGGCGGGGCTGCACATCGCTATGGCCGGATTATAGTCAGCGCTAACTATTTTCTGCAATTAAAAAGAAGGCGCTTTGCAGCGCCTGTTGTCTTTAGGGGATTCGCCGAAGGTCGCCATCCAGCATCATGTTTCCGTGGCGACTAGGGTCATACGTCCACGCCCACAGCAGTTGGCCGTTCTTTACCAGGATGTGGCCCGGCTGCCAGCCAGTGTAGCCACCAAAGGTGTTCTTGCCGTTGACCTGGATGTCGAACAGGTGGCCGTAGACAGCCTGGCCTTGGCCGTTGCGGACCCACCACCGGGCCGGGCCCGCCGTCACTCGCACCACAATCGAGGCGGGGTCCAGGGCGCGGTCGCGCCAGTATGGCAAGGCGAGGCGCTCGGCATCGGCAACCGTCGGCACCCGGCCGTAGTCGGCCGTGGCAAGCTCATTCGGAGTGGGAGCGGTCGGCGCAGTCATGCACCCCGACAAGGCAGCGGTCATTACGAGGAGCGCGCCGTATATAAGTTTTCTCAATGGTTTGCCTCCGACGTGAAAAAGGGGCGATTCTATCGCCCCTTCCGTCGGCGGCGGTTGTTTTTAGGTCAGCATCGAGTTCATTTTGGCGAGCACGAGGCTTTCCGCGTTCGGCACGTAGCGTCCGTCCGCGTCCTTCGACATGACCTTCAGCGTGCGCAGCGCCGCGATGGTGTTGTTGCCCATCGCCCGTGCCGAGCTGATCTTTTTGCCCGCCGCGACCAGGCCGCTGATCAGGTTGCCCTCGTCGCCCACGGTGATGGAGCCCTCTTCCTTGAGCAGCTTGAACGCCAGGGTGAGCACGTCGTTCAGCTTCGCGCTGCGGCCTGCCATGAACTCCAGCACGAACGTGATGCGGTTCTGGACCTTCACGCCCGCTGCCTTGATCGCTTCCAGGGTCTCGTTCTGCTTGGCCTGCAGCTCGGCGCCCTCGAGAACCGCGTCGGCCATCTCGAGCACGATGTAGTCGCCCAGGTCGGCGCCCAGCTTGTCGGTGATGCGCTCGACCTTGTTGGCGTAGTGCTTGCGCGGGGCGGCCGGCGCTTTCGGTGCCTTCTTCGCCGCGGGCTCTTCTACGTCGGCAGCTTCCGGCGCGGCGGCTTCGGGCGTCGTCTCGACCTCGGGGGTGGGCTCGGCGGATGCCATCACCAGCGGCTCGATCGCCGGCATCTCGGGAACGACAGGCGAGGTCGCATCGTCCTCGGTGAGCAGGATCTCGGCGTCCCCGCCCAGGTCTTGCAGCAGCGCTTCGAGCGCCAGTTCGCTGTTTTCTTGGGCGTCGGCGGTGGCGGTCATGGTCATGATGATTTCTCCGTAAGTGGTCGGTAGGTTCGCGTTTGTCTCGCTACAGCATCAACTTTAGAGAGGGGATTCAGGCGCGACTAACTGGTTAATTCGTTCAATTGCCCGCCCTGAAACAGGGGCATAATCCGCCGAAACCTGTCAAATGGAGTGCCTGTGACCCCTGTATATCGCGCCATCGCATGCGCCGCGCTCGCGGCAGGCTTGATTGGAGGAGCCGCCGCCGACACGCCCCGAAGCGCTTCATTCATCTCCGTCGACTCCTTCAGTAAGCAGGCCGATTTGTTCCGCCTCACCTACGTCCTTGGCGTCGCCGATGGATTGTCGGCTTCGCTTAATGTCCACTCACCGCAGCTATACAAGACCTGGAAGACGTGCGCAGACCGTTTAAACAGCCGCGCGCTGCTCGGAGTTGTCGATGCCTACATGGACAAGAACCCTACAACAGTGCCCCAGTCAGCCGCTGAAGTGGCCGCTAAAGCATTGTCGGGGCTGTGTGGCATCGACCTATTGCGGGCGCAATAGCCTCACCAGCACCCGACCGTTGCCGCCTCGGGATCGTCCTCGTCGACCTGGGGCGCGTCACCGCTCGCGGCCAGCAGATTGCCCTTGACCACCAATTCGCCCGACTTGCTGATCTTGGCGCCGCCGTTCTGCAGAAGGAAGTCCTGGTAGTAGGCCGTCGCCTCTTCCAGGGTGCGGAAGGACTTGGTCGCGCTCGTGTCAGGGGTTTCGATCGGCTTGGGCAGCTTATGCCCTTCGTAATCCGTGGTGATTCGGTTCACGACATCCACTTCGAAGGGCTTCCAGTGCGCGGCGGGAACCCCATTGTTCACGATGAGAAACGTGCTCGTGGACAGCTTTGCCTTCCACTTGCCGCAATCGTATTGGTCGTGGACGTAGGGATCGGGCCGATCTTCCGCTTTCGCGGTGTCCAGCACGTCCTGCACTTGAGCACGGGAGCAGACGTCTCCCGCCGGCAAAAAGAAGATCGTTCTTGCGGCCATTTTGCAAACCTTTTTCAGTCATTGCTGACTATAGAATGAAGTAAAAAAGAGGCGCACGTTTCGGTGCGCCTCCAAGAGGCCTCTCGGCCCCACATAGATAGGCCCGGCAAAGCCAAGCCCGCGCAGATTATACGGGGCAGCCCTGCAACTGACTGACCTGATCCCGGGCGCGCGCCAAGAGGCGAGGATCCGCCCGGGTCAGGACTTCGAGCAGCAGGCGCTTCTCTTCCAGGTAGACCGCGGCGAACTTCGGATCGTGCAGCGCGATGCTGCTGGTGTTCGAGATGAGGTCCGCGCACTTGATGGTTTGGACCCACCCGGGCGCGCAGGAGAGGCGATTGCGGGACAGCGCTTTGCGGGTCGCCCGGTTCCCCTCTTCGAAATCCGACAGAAGCGCGACTCCCCTGGCGATTTCCAGGCCGAAGCGCTCCTCCAGTTCCGCGTTCCCGACGCCCTGGTCCTCGCGCACGTCATGCAGCCAGGCCACGGAGATATCCCGCTCGGGATTGCCGGCGACCGTCGCGACGATGCCCGCCACTTCCGCGAGGTGGCTCGCATAGGGGTCACCGGTGTATTTGCGCGCCTGTGTCCGGTGCTTGTCCAGGGCGAACATCATCGCCGCGAAGGGGTGTGCAGGATCATGCCACCTCCTTCAGTGCAGCCGAGGGGATCGTGAAGAACCCCCGCGGCGAGGCGGCGAAGTAGCACGCCATCATGCGCTCCACGTCGTAGTCGGCTGCGTGCGCGGAGCTGGGGTCGTAGTCGACGCCACATGCAAAGCAGAGCTCGCCGAGGTTGGGAATCTTCCCGTGCGGCGTTGCCCAGCGGCCTTGAAGCAGCGTATCGACCAGCACGCCGGTCCAGACGGGCTGCCCGATGCGCGCCAGCTCGCTGTTGATGAACGGAATGTCGAACCCCTCCCCATTGTGCGCGACCGCAATTGGCACCCGCGAAAGCAGCTTGGACACCTTCGGCCCCACCTCGTCCCAGGTCGGGCAATGGGCGACGTCATCGAAGCTGATACCGTGGACCTCTTGCGCCTTGGGGTCGATCGGGCGCTCGGGGTTGATGCGCTGCACGTAGCGCCCGACCTCTGCCTGCGTCGTCAGGTTGTAGACGATGATGGCGATTTCGATGATCCGGTGCCCCTTCGACCACTCGAGGCCCGTGGTTTCAATGTCGAGCCCGCAGCCAATCATCACACGTTCTCCAGGCTCTTGCGGAACTCGGCCGGCTGCAGGGGCGTGCCGCCCGGACCGTAGAGCGACAGCGCGCCCTCGTTCAACTCGGCATCCAGAAACACCCGCGCGGCGGCTTCGTTCATGCCGCGAGCTTCCGCCACGATCTGAACGGCGTCGTCGTAGGTAATGGCGCCGAAGAGTGGCGAACCGGGCTGAATGGTGGCGAGAAAGGGCTCGGCGCGCGTCGGTTGGGGCGCCTGCTCGACCTCGGGGACTACTTGGCTGTCTTCAGTTGTGCTCATGTTTCGATCTCAGAAAAACCCTATACCGCTATGGTCGCGGTATAGGGTCGGATGGTGCTATGTCATGCGGTGCGGTGTGATACCGCTTTACCTGACGTTGAGGATCTTGCTGGTGCTGCCCGATTGGGTGCCATCAACCAGCAGCGTGCAACCGGCGTTCTTGGCGCATTCGGTGATCGCCTCGATGTAGCGCAACTGCAGGAATTCCGGCGTCAGGGCGACGTTGGTAGCCTTGTTCGCGAGGGCCAACTGCTCCTTGATCTTGACTTCCTTGGTCGCGGTTTCGAGACGCATGTCGGCCTGGACCTTCTCGCGGATCGACTGCTCCACGGAGTCATCGGTGTCCAGCACGCTCACCACAACGCGGGTGATGGTGAAGAACCCCGGGTCCGATTCGTTCAACTGGGCCTGAAGCCGCGTCTTGATGTCGTTTTCCAACCCGTCGCGCTGCGTATGCAGTTTCAGGCTCTCGAATCGCGACACCGAATCGTTGATGGTTCCCAGGGCCATGTTTTCGATCAGGCGGTAGCCGGCGTAGTAGATGCCGTCCTTCTTGGCGGACATGCCGGTCTTGCTCGACTGGAACTTGGGGATCGCCTCGCCGTTGGTGGTGTAGTAGATCGCCAGGTCCAGCTTGTCCAGTGTCAGGTTGTCGCTCGCCTTGGGCTTCAGTCCTTTGAACGGCACCTGCACTTCCTTGGTCGTGAACTCGTCCACGGAGGACGTCACCGCCAGGTAGAAGCCCGTGCCCAGCGCCTTCTGATCGATCGTGCCGCCCAGGTTGGTGCGGACGCCGACGTTGCCCTCGTTGATCTGGCCGCAGCCTGCCAGCAACATGGTCATGCCCAACATCAGGGCAGCGAAGAGTCGTTTCATGCTTGTTTTTATCCTTAGAACAGTTTGTCGGCCACTTGGAGGAAAGCCACCACGAGCGCGGCCAGGACGCACGAGGTGATGAGAAGGGCGGATTTCCGGGCGCTCTTCATGTTGAGCACTTGGCGGCGCCTCACCGGGATCGAGAGCACCTGCAAGATGCTGTAGATCACGGCGAAGAAAACGAGAAACATAAGGAGGGCGCGGGCGATCATCATCGTCAGAACCCCTTCGTCGGCGACTGCGCGCCGGCTGCATGAAGCGTGTGGTTGAGCATGGTTTTGCTGGGTTGTTGTCTAGGTGGTTATCTTCAGTGCGAAACTTCGGCGCCCTCACCCGGGCCCACCAGGCGGCAGCCATAGTTCTGGCCGCGCTTGATGAAGGTGAACTCGCCGGCGATCTTGCCGTCGACCATCTGGCGCACCACGTCGTCCAGGTCTGACACAAACATCGTCACCTTCCGGCCGTCGGACCGGGCAAAGGTGAAGGTCACAGCCGAGCGACCGCGGCCATAGGACTGGTAGGTCAGCGTGTCCTTGAACGTGTGGTTGGAGCGCCAATTGATGGAGCCCCAGCCCGGGTAGTCCAGCTGGTTGCCCTTCTCGTCGAAGGGAATTTCGTAGTTGCCCTTTGCCATTTCCCTGCCTTAGTGGACGAGCCCAAGCAGCGCGCGGCCCTGCTCATGGGTGTATTGGGTGTTGCTCATTGCCGCCTCGCCGGCCATCTCACGGAAGGCGCTGGCATGCCACACTTCGTGCGGGAGAATGCGGCGAAAGACTGCGGCCACGTCCCGGGGCGCCGATTCGTCGGCAACGATTACGCGGATGCGCTCAAGGCGCATTTCTTCGGCATGCGCGCCCACTGCAGCGGTGGCATAGAAATCGACCATTGCCGGCTTGACCGCCTTCCAGTAGCGCTCCTCTGCGCCGACCGCGTCGGGCTGGATGCCGCGGGCGATTAGCAGTTCCCGGACCCACTGCGCGTGCAGTTGCTCCTGAGCCGCGATCGTGTTGAGCGTGCAGCGGATGCGGGCATTGACGCGAAAGCGGGTTGCTATGGCTCGGATGCGCTCCGCAGCGGTCACCTCGCCGCGGTATTGCTTGACCAGCCAGTCGTTGAACTTGGCGGGGTCGGCCTTGACCTCGGCCCACCATTCCTGGGATGTCTTCATGCAAGCTCCTGTGTTTGGGTCCGCCGGCATTGCGCTAAGCGCGCCGGCGGCAGTTTGGTCAGACGACCCGCGCACCCACCTGGCGGACGCAGGCTCGCAGTTCTTCCAAGCGCTCGGTCGGCACCTCGACGGCGACCACGGTCACGCCCTGGCTGCGACGCCACTTGTTGAAGTTGCCCAGAAGCGAGATTTCGCGGTCGTCAGACAACATGACCGTGCCTGCGACAATCTTCACAGTGGCTGCGTCGTCCAACTTCTCAGGGTCGACGTCGTCACATTCCACGCCGTCAATTTCGATGGCCATGCCTTCGACATAGGCGTCGTGCGGCCAGAACTTCGGGTCTTCGGATGCGTAGAAGCGCTTGAACTCAGCGCCGGTGATCTTTCGTGCCATTGCGGCTCCTAGTTGAATTCGGTCGCGTTCTTGCGCAGGAGATAGGCGTCGCTGATGCTCTTCGCGATCTTTCGCCCGTAGCGCGGATGAATGCCGCCGACCGCCGACTTCACCACCACGCCCTCACGGATGTGGTCCCCGCCGATGGTGGATTTGCCGTTGGTGTGGTCGTTGAGCGCCTGGGCGCCATACGGGCCGCGATAGAGGACCGGCGCGCGGGCCACGCCCATCTTGTTGCACTGCTCCTCAAACACAGCGTCGATGAGGAACTTCGCGTTCTCGCGCACGCCCACGCAGATGTCGAAGGCGCGATACTGTAGCGAGGCCCCGTAGCCGAGGTCTTGGATGCCATTCCCGAAGACCTCTCCGAACATGGCGATCGGCAGGGAGTCGTGGTCGGCCCATTCGCCGAAGTTGAGCAGCATCTTGTCCAGCAGCCCGTGCTTCTTGACCGCCTGGGCGTAGACGTTGCCCTCGTCCTCGTGATCCAGCAGGATGCCGCGGCCGCCCAAGCCCTTGCTGGTGATCGCCACGCGGCGGCGGTAGAACTTGTCGTTCGCCTTGGACTCGGGGACCACGACGATCTGAAGCAGCGTCCCGTGGATCTTCTCGGTCATGACCACCGGGTGGCCCTCCTCGATCAGTTCGGGGTGCTTCTTGATGTTCTCGAAGTCGTATTTGTGGGTGATGTCCAGGTCGGCGCCGATCGCGCGCCCCGCCATACTGGCTGGCACGACGGGCTCATACTTGACGACACCCATGGTGGAGGATGCGTCTGCACCCACGTCCACGATGCCCGCACCCTCGTTGCCTTCGTGAGGGGTCGAAGCCACCAGCACGCTGCCCGGCCCGTAGGGAATGGTGCCCACAATCAACCCTTGCGACACGATGCCGCGCAGCTTGATCGCTTTGACACGGTCGCCGCCCGAACCCGCAAGGCGGCCCTTGCCGGCGACATCGTCATACATGCCCAGGTGGCGAAGGAGCCATTCGGGGACCAGCGCGTTTTCGGGGATGTAGACGACGTGCTCGCCCGTGCGGAACTGGCCCTTCTTCACGATCGACTGGAAGCCGCCCACGACAGCGATTTCGATCGCGTCCGCGTTCGGGTGAGGCTCGATTCGAACCTCAACAACAGGGCAGGAAAATTCGCTCATGATCTCTCTTTTAAAGTCGGCGCTGAATGGTTCGGCGCACGCAGTTATTGGCTTTCAGCCCACTACAGACAAACCGTCGCAGCGCGCTGATAGTCAGCGTTGATTATTATAGGTAGGGAAATTTGGATTGACGCTTAGCCGCCGGCCGCACGCAACTGTGTCTCGAGTTCGTCCACACGCTTTTGGAGCTTGGTGACGTAGTTGCCATAGCCGTCCTGCACATGACGGCACGCGTCGCTGACGCAGATGAAGTCGGCGGTCTCCCACAGCACGCCCATCAAGTGGACGTCCTTGCGGCGCAGGTTCCGCTTCGATAGCTGGTGCGCAAGTTCGCCGGGCGCAGACACGACGGCCTGCACCTGCATACGCACCGGTCCGCCGCACTTCACGCAGCTACGCACCAGCGTCTCCCTTCGGCTTCTTGCTGGCGCGGCTGACCATCAGGTAGCACAGCAGCAGCGCCAGGCAGAAGCCCATGCCTTGGCTGAACCCTTCGAGCACGTCGTTCAGGATGACCAGCCAGTTGATTTCGTATTCGCTCATAATTTCCATTTACCAAGTTCCCCACTCAGCGGGGTATTCAGAGGGTTCCAAAATTCGATCTTTCGGCGCGTTGTGCGGAAGGTTCTCCGGGGTAAAGCGCGCCACAAACGACGGGTAGTAGTTGTCGCTCCTGGATGTGCCGAGCGTCAGAATCTCGCGCCGCGTTTCGCGATTGATGAAATGGATGATGTCCTCACTTGGAGACTGGTCGCGCACGCACCGCACCCGCACGGGCTCAAACCGGTTTGGCACAGGACACTCGGGGTCGAGCCTGATATCCCGAAGCATTGAGCGGTATCCATCGTCGGGGTCTTCCTGAGCCACATACGTCTGCCCATCGAGGACGAATGCGCACTCCTGCGCATCGCCGGCTACACCGGACCGTTGGAAATCCACACCGCTAAGGAGAAACGACCGCCCCACAAACTCGTCCAGGGTCAAAATTCGCTCAATCATCTCGAACTCCTCCCCTTCACCAGGCGCCCCAGCCTTCTTCATTTATCCTCTCCGCTTGTTCTGCCTCCCGCTGCTCCTGCAGCAGGCTCCGCACGACCGGCATCGCTGCGCCGTCTTCAGCCAGCACCGCGACGCGCCTCAGCCGCCGCACATGGAACTGACTCTGCTCCACCTCATAGCGGTAGCCCTGCCAGTCGTAATACTGAAGAATGTTGAAATCCGCAGTTCGGCGCGTCAGCTTGATTTGCGGCCGAGCGTGGCTCAGCTCGATGGCGTCGATAACAGCGTATGTATCCCCAAGACTCAGGGCACACTCTTCCGCGCGATCCTCGACGTCTCCCCAGTAATACGTCGCCACTACCAGCACCCCCAATCGGCGGTGCGGGTCTCGGGCTCCCGCTCAATCGAGACGCCGGCGTTTGAGACTGCCGGCAACCCCACCTCCGTCGCGTAGGACGCCCGAATCTCGAAGTCGTCGCCGACCACCATCTTTCCCACGGGGCGAAATTCGGTCACCTCCCCGGGCCGGAAGACGGACATCCCCACCCGGTAGATCACGCCGATGTAGGCGTAATCTCGAATGGTGGGGTCATCCTCGGATTGACCGATCAACTTCGCGGTTCCGACGCGAATTGCCGCTGCAAGGGCAATGCGTTCGGCCGCCGAGCGCTGAGACTGATGTGATTGATGTGGGTAGACCATGTTCTGACCTGCAAAACTTCGATAAAGCAATCATCCCGCCCGGGACGTGGCGCCCCAAGCGGGATGCTGTCGGGCTTTAGGCCACGACCGCTTCGGCCACCGGCACCGGCAGCGGCAGCAGGCCCGCCTGTTTCAGGGTTCCCAGCACCGTTTCGCGGCTGAGCACCAAGGCCATCGAGCCCGCCGGCAGCGGCGTGGCGAATGCAGGCACGTCGGCCATCTTCTCGAATTCCGGGAACTCGTCGTAGAAGGACTTGACCGTCTTGTGGGCATTGACCGCCGAGAAGATTTGCTCTCGGGCCACGTTGAACTGGTCCTGCAGCGCCTTGGCCCGGCGCTGAAGCGCGCGAACCGCGCGGCGTTCGTTCTCGTTCAGAACCGGGATATCGACTCGCTTGGGAGCCAACACAACGACGTGTTCGCCATTGGTCTGCTCCCTGTTCGAATACCGCTCTTCGCCCACGCCCATCTTGGCGAGTTGCGCGCGATAAGAGTGGGGCTCAGTCAAATACAGCTTCGGGAAGGTCAGGTGCTCTTCCGACTTCAGCTCCCCGTTCTCCCTGGCACGAAAGCTGAACTTGTGGCCGGTGCTGTAGTCCAGGTAGTGCCGATCATCCTTGTTCGCGTAGAGCTCCAAGAACCGGGCGTAAACGCGCTCCCCGATTGCGGTGGCCCGCGCCGTCATGTCAGCACGCAGCGCGGCGATCTTGGGGTTAAAGAGCGCGCTCAGGATGTTGTTGACGATTTCCAGGCGATTCTCACGCGTGATGCGGATGGGCTTTTCCATGTGTCTCTCTCAATGTGAATGCCGCCCGGGGTCCACGGGCGGGGTCAGGGTTTAGGGGTTAGGCAATGGCCTTGAGCGACAAGCTCTTGAGGCGGGCGAGTTCGTCCAGAAGCTGGGCGGTCCCCATCTCCCGCAGGAAGACGTCGCGGCCGCGGCCTGCGTCGTGGAAGCCCATCGCGCTGGGCAGCCCGCCGAAGATGACGGCGATCTCGGTGATCAGGAACGTGCGGACGTCGATCAGCGCCTGCTTGTTGCCCACGACGGTGGCCGCTTCGTAGAGCGTGCTGACGCTGTCCTGCTTGCTGCCGGCCACGTATTCGAGGACGACGCCCGGGGCCGATTCATGCTCGAAGAGGCAGACCTGGCCGGCCTTGGGGTCACGGATCCAGAACCGGTGCTGCTCCTCGGGCGCCATCTCGGTGAGGATGGTCCACAGCCGTTCAACGGCAGCCACGTCGGTCTTGGGGCGAAGCGCCATGCTGATTTGGCGCAGCTTCGAAATGTCGGTCATACGATTCTCTTGAATCCTTTTGCGATGAGTTGGGCGCCGAGCGCGCGGTATTTCCGCAGGGCTTCGGCGTGCATGTTGGGTGCGGCGGTGCAGTCGATCGAGTTCACGGCCGGAGACTGGCCCGGTGCGATCTGGATCACCTGCAAGCTGCCTTGCATGGTGTTGGTCACGCGAAACAGCACCTTCGAGCCGACGTGAAAGAAGACGGCCTGGTCGACAACCTGCGAAGCGAATTCGGACCGCATCGTCGACAGGATCTCCATCGTCTCGGTCGCTACCAGGCCCGCCCACGAGTGCCAGGCCGCGTCGAGCGCGCCCCGATACTCGGCCTCGGTGATGCGTCCGTTTTCGCGGTCGAAGGCCAACTTCTCGATGAGTTCGAACGCCTTGCGCTCAAGCTCCTCTTGCAGGGTTGGGGTGTGGGTCATGGTGTCGTTTTGGGTGGTGTGCTGCGATACGGTGTAGTGTCATATCGCAGCACAGGCGGGTCACTGAAGCGGCAGCCCTCGGGTGCGGTAGTCGCCCGCTGCGGCGAGCTCTTGGTGCTGTCTGCGCACGATCTGCGCGACTGCCATCAGCGCCTCGACTCGGCTCTCGAGTGCCACGCGCTCGATGGGAATCGAATAGCTCTTGCACAGCACGCGCGTATCCATCGACAGGCCGCGGCAAAGCTGCTCGATCTGCGCGCGGAACGTATGGCTCAGTGCGCCCCGCCCTTCCCTGGCTTCGGGCACTACCTCGGGCACCGCCTGCAGAAGCACCACGCAGGAGAAGTGGCGGTTCAGGCTGACGTAGCACGAATCCAGGTAGCGCTTGATCCGCTCGTCCAGCTCGGGCGTCAGTTCCTCCGCGCGCACGTCCGACAGCATGTAGGCCATGAAGTCGAGCGGCGTGCGGTCGGTGATGAACGCCCCGCCGGGCGCCGCCTGGTAGAGCGCATTGTGGTGGGCAAGCAGACGCTCCTGCGCGGAGACGCGCACCGAAAGCGGGTGATGCCCGGCGCCCGAGTCCAGCCCCATGTCCTTGAACACCTGGGAGACCCGGCTTTCGACGAAAGGCAGCCCGGTGCGCTCGCTATACAGCCGCGCGAGCGTGGTCTTGCCTGTGCCGTGGGTTCCGCACAGCCCGAAGCTCATTCAGCATCCCCGAACAGGACTTTGCGCACGTCGGGCTTCTTCCAGCCCTCGGGCTTGAGGATCTTGCCGTCGTCGCGGCGCACCACGGCGCCCGTCTCGGGGTCGACCTTCGCCATGTTCGAACGGTGGATTTCGTTCCAGACGGCTTCGGTGTCGATACCGATCGACTCGCCGTATTCGAGCAGCACCTTGATGGTGTCGATGATGCCGTCGGCGGTTTCGACGATGTCGCCGCGCTCGCGCGCCAGGACCGTCTCCTTGTATTCCTCTTCCACCAGGCCCCACTGCATGGCCTCGGTCGGGACGTCGAACGTGGGGCGCTCGGGCACGACCTTGCCGCAGGCACGCATGAATTCCAGGTTGTCGATGAAGGGATTGCTCATTTCGGTGTTACATCCAAAGTTGTTGCTCAACCAACTTGCGGTGCTGGATCCAGCCCTTGAAGTTGCCGTGCAGTTGAGGGTTGGCGTATTCGCCCCGGATGGACTTCAGGAACGTCCGACGCATGTCGGGCGTAGCCTGGTGCTCAATGGGGGAAGCGTGTATTGGGCGCGCGCCCACCAGGCGCTCATAGAGACCGACGTCCTTCTCGATGCTGGTCGCGGCGCCGTCATGGGTGAGATACGACACGCGGGCACAGCGGGCGCCCGATGCCTTGCGCAGGTCGATCAGGGGAAACTCGTCCAGCTCGCTGTCGTAGATGTAGGGCAGATGCCACTCACCCGGCATGAGCAGACGCGGCTTGGCGCCGGCGATGGCCGCCCGGATCTGCGTCGCCAGCTCGCGTTTCTCCGGCTGGGCGTCATCGTGGTCGCGCAGCTCGAAAAAGTTGTCCCATTCCGTCGCGGTGACGATCACCTTGATCCACTGGAACGGCTCGAGCAGGCGGTTGGCGACCTGCTTGTGGATGCCCAGGTCCATCAGAACTTCGGCCCGGTTGGCTGCATCCACCGCTGCGCGCACCCAGTTGGCTGCTGCCGTGGTCGCCGTGTAGTCGTCGACCTGGCTTTGCGCCTGCATGCCGGACTGGTTCTTTCCCCAGTGAACCGGCATTGCGGGGTGGCTGCGCACCTGTTCGATCATCTTGGAGACCGGGATGGCCCGAGACGACGAGGCGTTTCGGCTGAACACCCGATGGGTCATGAATTCCGCGTGAACGAATCGCTGGTAGCAAAGCTCCAACGTGTAGAGCGGAATGCCCCACGGTGAAATACTTGCAGCGATAACTTTTGCGTAAATCCGCATAATTTGTTAGTCAGAATTATTTGTTTTTGATGGTGTCACGGAGCTTGTCCGTGGGCTTGAAGTTCACCCGGTAGGTCTCAGGGAACAGGTCCAGTTGTCCGGTCTTGGGGTTCCGCCCCTTCCGAGCCTTGATGGTCTTGA
Source organism: Achromobacter semiaridum (assembly GCF_053543755.1). Lineage (NCBI taxonomy): Bacteria > Pseudomonadati > Pseudomonadota > Betaproteobacteria > Burkholderiales > Alcaligenaceae > Achromobacter > Achromobacter semiaridum. The sequence goes on from NZ_JBLVOL010000134.1 coordinate 27,416, forward strand.
CGTGGAATTTGCCGAAGTTCTTGATGTGGACTTCCTCGCCGTTCTTCAGAGAATCACCAATAAATTCAAAGAGATCAGTCACAATCCGCTCTGCGGCCGCCTTGCTAATTGCGTTCACACTGGCGAGATACGAGGTGATGTCGGTATTTCGAACTGCTTGTGCCATACGGCTCTCCATTTATGACCAGCCGGCCCGGCCGGCGGAAGGTGCTGCCATACTTGCGAAGCTGTCCCCGGTTTTGCCGGGCCGGGGAGCTTCTTTTTAGTATAGTTACGGCTGATTATACAGCTTGGTCCAGCTATTCCCAGGCCAGAGAGTTGGCCGATTGATAGGCCAACACTTTCGTTTCGAAGAAATTGCGCTCATCCCCATTGATGGACGAGAACTTTTTCACCCATTCGCACGGGTCTTTCACCCCGGGGAAGATCGGATCCATCCCCAGCAGCGCGGCGCGGTCGTTCGTGAGAGCCTTGATGTAGTCCTCGACGATCTTCTCGGTCAGGCCCAGCACCCCGCCCTTGATGATGTATTTGCCCCACTCGATTTCCATCTCGGCGGCCAGGCGCAGCAACTCGCGCGCATCCGCCCAGAAACCGGCGTCAAAGAGCTCCGGGCGCTCGACCCGCAGCGTGGCGAACATCTGCGCGAACAGGTGCAGGTGCGTCACCTCGTCGCGCTGGATGAACTTGATCATCTCGGCGGAGCCGACCATCTTGCCCCGGCGGGCGAGCGTGTAGAAGTTCAGGAAGCCCGAGTAGAAGTAGATGCCTTCCAGGGCGACGTTGCCCACCACCGCCAGGGCGAAAGCGCGCGCCGAGTAGGTCTCCTTCAGAATCCGGGACTGGCGCAGGATGCTGTCGTTTTTCTTGGCGAGCATGCCGTCGCGCTCGAAGCGCATGTAGACGGCCATCGGGTCGGCGGACACCGTCTCCACGAGTGCCGAGTAGCACATGACGTGGTTCGCCTCTTCGTAGGTCTGCCGGGTGATGCACATCAGGACTTCCGGGCTGGTGATGTGCTGGGCGATGTTGTTCATCAGGTTCCCGAGCTGGATGCCGTCCAGGTTCGAGAGGAAGGACAGCGCCGAGTCGTAGGCGAAACGCTCGCCCTCGGTCAGGTCATTGCGGTAACACGGCCCGTCCGCCAGCAGGCTCACCTCGTGCAGCGTCCAGTTGTTCGCCAGCATGAGGTCCCAGTATTCCAGCGCCCATTTGTGCTTCATGGGGCTGACCGCCATCAGGTCGTTGCGCGGGCCTTCGATGAGCCGGCGCGCGTTGATGATTTCGGCATAGTTGCTCACGGCTGCACCTCCACAGGCTGCGGCTGCGCCACGGCGCGCATGAGCGCCATAAAGCCCGTCTGCAGGTCGGTCTTGGCGATAGCGCCCCAGCGCGGCGCTTCCGCGGCGTGGATGCGCTTGAGTTCGTCGCCGGTCGAGGCGCCGAGCTGGTCGACAATGCGCTTCGTTACCTTGGCGTGCAGGGCGAGCACGCGTGCCTCGGCCTGCTTGATCTCGTTGATGAGGTCGATGTCGGCTTGGCTCAGTTCGCCATAGCCGGCGATCTTGCGGTGTTGATTTTCCATTTCGGTGTATCGGTGATCGCGGGGCCGAAGCCCCGCGCATGGTCAAAGGGTCAGGGGCGGGTTAGGCCGAGGGACGAATGTCTTTTTGCTTCATTGGCACGACTCGCAGTCAGGGTTGCTGATATCGCAGAATGCGACCTTTTCTTCGGCGGCGGCTGCCGGCGCGGGCTCCTTCAGCTTGGAAACCATCTGCTCGGTGGTGACCGTGAGCTTGCGCAGGTAGTAGGTCGTCTTGAGCCCCTTGCGCCAGGCGAGCAAATACAGGTCGCTCAGCTTCTTGCCCTTGGTGTCAGCGGGCACGAAGATGTTGACGCTCTGGGCCTGGTCGATCCACTTCTGGCGCACCGCCGCAGCCAGAATCGTCCAATCGGCATCGATCTCGAAGGCGGTCTTGACCGTATCGACGTAGCGCAGCGCCGGCGCCAGGACCGTGAAGGTGCCCGACAGGTTCGACTTCGTGTATTCCAGCTCGTAGGGCGCCTCGATCGAGGGCGTGACGCCCACGATGTTGCTGATGGTGGCGGTCGGTGCGATCGCCATCACATTCGAGTTGCGCATGCCCTGCTTGCGAATCTTGGCGCGCAGCGCGTCCCAATCGAACTTGCCGCTCGTGGTCTTGTCGACGGCGGTATCGATCGGCAGGATGCCCTGGTCCCACTTGGATCCCTTGAACGTCGGATAGGAGCCCAGTTCCGCTGCCAGGTCGCTCGACGCTTCGATGGCGAAATAGGACCAAGCCTCGAAGAGCTCATCCTGCAGGTCGAGCGTGGCCGGCGAGTCCATTTCGATGCCCAACTGGGCGTGCAGGTCCGCCAAGCCCATGACGCCCAGACCAATCGGGCGGTGCTTCAGGTTCGACGTGCGGGCGCGCTCCGAGGGGTAGAAGTTCAGGTCGATGACGCTGTCGAGCATCCGAACCTGGGTGCGGACGGTGCGGCGCAGCATCTCGTAATCGACCTGGCCGGCGGTGACGTGGTTCGCCAGGTTGGTCGAGGCGAGGTTGCAGACCGCGGTTTCGTCATCCGACGTGTTCAGCGTGATCTCGGTGCAGAGGTTCGAGTTGTGGATGACCCCCACGTGCGACTGCGGGTTGCGCAGGTTCGCGGTGTCCTTGAACGTCACCCAGGGGTGGCCCGTTTCCCACAGCATCGAGATGATCTTGCGCCACACCTCCAGGACCGGGGCCTGGTGCATGAACTTGCCGGCCGCTTCCAGCTCGGTGTAGCGCGCGGTGAAGGCGTCGCCGTAGAGCTCATGCAGTTCCGGGTATTGGTGCGGGCTGAAGAAGGACCACATCACCGAGGCGTCGTTCTTCTCGACGCGGCGCATGAATTCGTCGGACAGCCAGGACACCGGGAAAATGTCGTGGGCGCGCAGCCGCTCGTCGCCCGTATTCTTCTTCAGTTCGGCGAACTTCATGAAGTCGGGGTGCCAGGATTCCAGATACGGCGCGAAGGAGCCCTTGCGCTTGCCGCCCTGGTTCACGGCGACCGCGACGTCGTTGTAGACCTTCAGGTAAGGAACGATGCCGCCCGAGATGCCGTTGGTGCCCTTGATGATGTCGTTCTCGCCACGCACGCGGGTCCAGTCGGTCCCGATGCCGCCCGCCCACTTCGAGAGGGAGGCGCATTCGGTGATGGTCCCCATGATCGAGGCGAACTCGTTGGTGTCGGGGTCATTGAGCAGCGTGTCGGCGACCGTGTTCAGGTAGCAGGACGACATCTGCGGCCGCTTCAAGCCCGAGTTGAACAGCGTGGGCGTGGAGCTCATGCCGTTGTGCAGGCTGAAGACGTCGTAGTATTCGGCGACGATCTCGATCAGGCGATCATCGGGCACGCGCTGAACCACCGCTGCCAAGGCCAGGCCCATCGCCACGCGCAACAGGAAGTGCTGCGGCATTTCGATGATCGCCGGCGCCTGCCCCGGTTTGATGGCCTCGCGCAGCAGGTAGCGGTCAGCCAGCGTCTGCATGCCCAGGTAGTTGTAGCGGTAGTCGCGCTGCGGATCGATCAGCGCGTTCAGCCGGTCAATCAGCTCGGGCTTGAGATAGTGCGCCATCAGCGGGTGCAGCAGGCCCTCCCCGAGCGCCCGTTCGAGGTAGCTGCGCACGTGCGGGTAAATCACCTCGCCGCCGGTCACTTCCTTGTAGACGCCAACCAGCACCAGGCGCGCGGCGGCATAGGTGTAGTCCGGCTTCTCGCGGGAAATGAGCGAGGCGGCGCTGATCACCTGGCTCTCGAAAATGTCCTTGGTGCGCATGCCGTCGAAGAACTTTTCGGCGATCAGCTCCTCCAGCGCGCGCGGCGAGGCATTGAGCCCTTCGCACGCAAAGTTGGAGAGGCGTTGAATCTTCGAGAGGTCAAACGCGGCTGCGCGACCATCTCGCTTTATGACTTGCATTACGGTGTCCTTGATTGCTTCAGGGGTGAACCTTGTATGTTAGTCATCGCTGACTATCACAACAAGATAAGGTTTCGGCGGTCTACCAGCTTCCGGTATCGGAGTCCGAGGTCTCCACGCCGGCGGGCGCGCCTTCTTCAGTGGCTGGCGACCCGCCCATTACCAATGCGGGGCGCGAGTAGTCGGGCGATATATGGATTGCCTTTCCGAGCATGCCTTCCAGCAGCTCGGCTTCCTCCTCCGTAGATGGCGGATTCACCAGGATCTCCATCCGCATGGGCCCGGTCCGGCTCGCCGACAAGTCCATCTTCGCGACGGTCCCCGATAGGGCCGGAGTCGCGATTGCGGGCCCCGGAGGCGCGGTAGCAATAGTCGGCGCCGGCGGCCGCGGCCGCAGTGGTTTTGCGCTGGTAGTGAATGACATTTATGCCGCCATTGTTTGCATCGATTGATACATCGATCGGATTTGCTTGAACTGGTCGCTGCGCAGCGCCGCATAGAGCGAGGCGCACGCGTCGGCCAGGTGCTCGTTGTCCTTGGTGAGCACCTGCTTGCCTCGAAGCGTGCGGGTGAGCCAAGGGGCGGCCGGCCACTTTTCGGTCGCCCACTGGATGATTTCTTCCTTTGCTGCGTGCCGCGAACCGGTGATGACCGCTTTCACTTCCTGCGGGAACACCTGAATTACCGGCTTGGGCGACGACGCCAAGACACCCACGACCAGGCCGGAGTTGTAGTTCGCCGACGCATACCCGCCCGGGTTGCAGAAGGGGATTTCCGATGCGACGAGCGCGGCGCTCGTGACCGCGAGGATCATCTCGCCATAGAGCTCGTGCGCCCGGCGAAGGTCATCGCTGTCCTTGCGCACACCCTTGGACGTCTCAGGCGCTGTCTTGACCAGCTTGAGATTCACGATCTGCAGGTCGAGGGTGTCCAAGTCGACCTCCCCGAACGCCATGCCCCAGTTCGTCGTGGATGGGTCAAACCCCACCACCTTGATCTTGCTCATTTCTTACCAGCTCCCATAGTCAGGGTCTTCCTTGTTTCGGCGGGCCAGCTCTGCCCGGTCCGCCTCGTCTTCAAGACGGCGTGCGCATTCGCGCGCCGTCGCCATGTCTTCGTCATCCGCGCTGCTTTCCACCGCCTCGATGTATTCGCGCAGGCCGTCAAAGCAGTCGAACATTCGCCCCATGTCCTCGGAGACATCGACAAAGTCGTCCGGATCCTCGCTCTTGTAGGTGCGCATTACGAGGAGCAACTGATCCGTCGAGTTAGCGCGCACGTCATGCGGCTCAAACACCTCACCGCCCAGGAACGCTACCCTCGCCCCGCTCGCTCCCCGCATATCATTGAAGAACAGTGCAGGCTGGTTCAGCGCGCATACGAAACCGCTACCGGCTTCCTCGGCCCGCGCCAGCAGGATGGAAAGCACCTGGGCGCGGGCGCGGTTCGGCGAATGTCCCGGCCCCATCAGGCCACCAGCGCGCCGGTGATGTCGGAAATGCCCGTCGTCTGCTTGGTGACCGTGCAAACGTTGTCGATCCAGTCGCGCAGGTCCGCATGCGAGACCACAAGCACGGTTCCCCGCTCGCGGGCCTTGCGCTCAAGGATGACCATCAGGCGCTCCAGGCCGGCGGTGTCCAGGGCGTCATCGATTTCGTCGCCGATGTAGAGGTCGATGGGCTTGGATGCGCGGGATGCGACCAGATCCTGCAGGGCGAGCATGGTCGCGAGGCGAACCTTGCGCTTTTCCCCGCCGGACAGACCCTTGAACGACTTGGCGCCCTTGTCGTTTTGCACGTCGATGTTGAACTTTTCGCGGACCTCGCCCTTGGTCGTCTTCCCCAGGGTCGTCCAGACCGCGGTGATGTTCCCGTCCGACAGGGCCGACAGGTAGTCGGCGGTGCGGTCGTTCAGGAACGGCGTGACGGTGTCCAGGATGTGGGCGCGCACGCCGGCCGGCGAGAACACCTTGGCGACGTTTTCGGCCACTTCCAGCGACTCTGTCACCATGCGAACCTCCTCGGCGACGGTCGCGCGTTCCGTTTCGAGGTCAGTCAGGCGCTTCTCGGCACTCGCGACGGCGGCGCTGTGGGGGTTGGGCTCGGTCATCGCAGCATCCGCAGCGTCGGTCGCCCGCTTCATCCCCGCCTGCATCAGGCCGATCTTGCTCTTGAGCGCAGCAATCTCGCTCAGGGCTCGGCCCAGGTCGGCCTGCTCGGCGGCGAGCACCGACACGTCGGGCACCGTCGCGGCGTATTCGTCGTGGGTCTTCTGGGCAGCCGCCGTCTTCGCCGCCAGCGCAGGGGCGTCAGCTTGCGCGTCCTTCGCCTTCTGGACGGCGTCCCGCAGGCGAGTGGTCAGGTGGCGCTTGAATTCGTCGAGCTCGTCCTCGGTGTGGGGCTTGCCGCACTCCGAGCACGGCTTTTTCATTTCCTCCGCCGCGTTATCCAGTTCTCCCTTGATCCTGCGGGCTTGCTCGGCGAGGATCGCGACATTTGAGCGGTGGCGAGCTTCGGCATTTTTGGCGACGCTGACCGCTTCTGCGTGGCCGCGCAGCACCGCGAGCATCTTCCCGTGGTCGGCGAGCGTCGCGGCGATCTCGGCGCTGCGGGCCGCCTTTACACTTTCCCCTGCTTCCTTGAGCGTGGTCACCACCTTGATGAGCGCTTTGCGCACGGTGTCGGATTCGTCCACGAATGCCGCGCGGCGCCCTGCCCGGCCGTCCTCGAAGATCGTCACCCGGTCCTTGGCCGCCGCGACGTCCACCTTCTGCCGGGCGATGTTGGCCTCCAGCGTCTCAGCGCGCGCCTTGACCGCCGGCAGCTTGACCTTCAGATCGTTGACCTTGGACGAAGCGATGCGATAGGCGCCCTCCAGGCGGGCGACGCCCGCGGCCTCCTCGACTATGAGCTTGAGCTGCTTGTCGGTCATCTTCGGCAGGTCGGGCATCGCCTCCTGCCCTGCGTAGATCGACGCCATGAAGACAGGCAACGTGCTGCCCATGACCGCGATCAGGTAGTCCTGGGTGTCCTTCTCGGTCGCCTTGGACACGTCCGACCACGTCGAGCCGCCGTCGGTGCTGACTTCGACCACCGTCTGGTTCTTGTGGACGCTGTGCTTGCGGTGTCGTGCGATGCGGTATTGTGTCGCACCATCCTCAACCACCACCGCGACCCTGCAGTCCTTCTTCGCGCGGTCGTTGACCACTGCATCGCCCGATTCCTCGCGGGCCGTCTCCCCGTAGATCGCCCAGCACAGGGCGTCCACGATGGAGGACTTGCCGGCGCCGTTCGACTTGGCGCTGCTGTCGAACAGGTTCACGCCTTCGATCAGCACCAGGCCCTGGCCGTCCAGCCGGAGCGTGGCAGACCCGATGGCGTTGAAGTTGTGGATTTGAAGCTGAGTGATTTTCATGTCAGATGCCTGCCTCGGCGAGAACCTGCTGCGCGCCCAGATGCACGGCCGGCGTGTTGAAGGGTTGGGTGTTGATCCACTCGGTGACGCTCGTCGTGATTGATGCTCCCGCAGATACTGAGGCGGTCACACTGGACGCCCGAGTCGCCGCCGCCTTGGGCACCGACTGCACGATGACGGCCTTGGCGCCAAAGCCCAGCAGTTCAGCCTTGGCCCCTTCGATTTCCGCGACCTTGGACTTGTCGGTCTTCACCCGCACGTAGTTGCCCGCCACCATCAGCGGGATCGACTCCTCGTCGATCATCGCGAGCTTGTCCAGGTCTTGAAACTGCGGCAGGTGCGAGGCCATCCAGCGCACGTCGTCACCGACAATCAGGAAGCCGGCCTTGCTGCCGATATCGCTGAAGCTGTGATGAGCAAGCGCGCCAATCGAGAAAACGCCGTTCTCGAAGTCCTTGTGGTTGTGGTAATGGCCCGAGAACACCCGGCGGAATCCCAGCCCCGCCAACCAGGTCGGATCCAGCCCGGTATTGGGCAACCCCGCGATCACGCCGTTGATCGGAGCGTGCAGCAGGAGCTCAGCCTGGCCGAGCGCTTCGGTGGGGACTTTGGCCGTGATGTCCTCAAGGAGCTTCTTGAGCTCTTCCTGGGTTTCGACCCACGGCACCACGACAACCACATGGCCGTCCGCGCCTCGCACGATTTGCGGGCCGTTGTGAATGATTGCGCCGGCGCCTTCCAGGGCGGTCACGGCACTGCCCAGGCGGGTCGACTGCTTGCCTTCCAGATCGTGATTGCCCGGGATGATGACGACGGTGATGCCGTCGGCGGTGATTTCGCGGATCACGTCGCAGGCGGGGTTGAGCACGCTGGGCGCGACCGAACCGCGGACGTGAAAGACGTCGCCGGCCACGTAGATCGTGTTCCCGCCGGCGGCCTTGACTTCGCTCGCGCAGCGCCGAATTTCGGACAGCAGCCCGTGAAGGCGGCTGTTCATGCCGTCGGGCATCGTGTCGGCGAACTGGTTCCAGTTGTGCAGATGGAGGTCGGCCATCAGTCCGTAGGGAGTTCTGCTCATAGTCCTGAAATTCTCATATAGTCAGCGATGATTGTTGTTGATCCGTAAAACAAATGAGCTCCATAGCTCACGGTTTGCGGCATCGTTTTGGCCCAGTAGGGCTTAATGCTTTGCTCGTGGTAGTGCGTCGATCCCCTGGTGATATCCGGCAGCATGCCCACCAGGGCTAGGCTCGCAATCCCGAGGGACACTGCCCACGCTTGGGGCTCCTTGGGCAAGCCTCGCTCGGCAACCACGCCCTTCGGGTCCACGAGCCGCGTTGTCCAGGAGAACTGCTTGCGCTTCAGGACCGCTGCGCAGACGCGCTCGGGGTCGTGGCTCGCGCGGTTCATCGTCACATTGGCGACGGCCACCTGGCCGGCGATCGGTTCCCCGCGGGCCTCGTGGTAGATGTTCATCGCCATACAAAGGAGCGCAGTGCTCAAAACCATCTCTTTTCCCGTTATTTGCCCGGCAGGCGGAGCTTGAAGTCGATGAGTTCGCTTTCTGTCAGCAATGACAGTTCGTGCATGAACATGATGTCGATCAGGTATTGGCGGCTCCCGCGCTTGCCCTTGGCGCCCACGTGGCCGGTGTAGTCCCAGACCTCTTCGCGGCGCAGTCGCTTGTAATCCTCGGTGCGCATCGTGTAGTAGCAGGCGACCTTCCTCGGCGCGATGCTCCGCGTCTTGGGGTCTTTGGAAACCGCCACGCCGATGAACGTTGGCTTGACGATCGACAGGAAGAAGTCCAGCGCACGGTCGAATGCCCACGCGTTTTGCCGCGTGTAGACCTGCTCCCCGTGAACGCGCGCGGCGTAATAGACCGATTGGCCGCTGTCGGCGTAGATGTGGAATTCACCGAACACGCTGCGCCCCTTCTTCAGCGTCTTGAACTTGTATTTCTTGGTCCGATGCTCGCGCCACTCATCAGCGAGTCGATACCCTGCGTAATCCGTGCTCACCAGCATCCCCAGTCTGCGGCCGCGGACGTGTCAGGTTCGGCGGCAATCCGACTATTATAGTCAGCGTTGACTGTAGCGCGCAGCGTTTTGGACGGCGCATCGTCGTCCAGCGAAGTCTTTTTGAACTTCGACAGAATGTTGGCGGCTTCGCGGCGGTTGTGGGGGCTCTCGCCCCAGGCGCGGACCTGAGCTTCCAGATCCTCCCTCATGATGACCTTGTCACCTGCCAGCAGCCAGAAGAGGTAGCCCGGATCCGCTCTCAGAACGTCCTCCACCTTCTTGCCGGCATGCTTCTTGAACGGCAGAACGGACGTTAGGGCGATAGGAATGGGGTTAGACATTGCGGGGGTTCCCTACGCATAAGAATCATCGTCACCCTCGAATTCTCGTTGCACTTGTGAGGCCCATACCGCTTAATCATTGCGGTCACCAGTCTGTCCGGCGCACCCACTGCGTCGTCCTCGACGATCTGGTTGTGGTTGCGGTGCGCATGCTCGGTGGCGATTGCGCGCAGACTTCCGACCTCGACGCGCTCGATGGTCGCGGCGCCGATGAGAATGGATTTGGGTCTCTCCACCAGCAACACGCGGTCGCCGGGAGTGAGGCGCTTTGCCCACGCCCCACCCAGCCTGACGGTGTTAAAAGTGCCTTCGATGCCGCGCGCAGGCGGCGAGAAATCAAGGATGTATGTCATGGGCGCTACCTCCAAAGATACGAGTGTAGGTAGCGCCCTAGCTTACGTTACAGGCACAGCGACTTGAGCTCCGCCTGCATTGCGGGGTCCGAGTCGATGTGGGCGATCAGCGGCCGGCGGTGGTATTTCTTGCCGTCGAGCCACTGAATGAAGGCGCCCGACTTTTCCAGCTTGCCCAGGTCGCACGCGATATCGAGCAGGCAGCCAGTCAGGTCGAAGTAGGCATTGCCGTCGTCCTCGAACATCATGTTGATGCTGAGCTCTTGGAACGGCCGGGTCAGCTTGTTCTTGGTCGTGCGCATCTTGATCGACTGCCCGGCGAAAACCTTTTCCTTCTTGCCGCCAACCGTGCGCTCTTCCATGATCTTCGTGCGGCCCAGCGCAATGCGGAAGGTCGCGTAGAACTCCATGGCGCCACCGCCCGGGGTTGTCGTCGGGTCACCATAGACGACGCCCGGCTTGGTGCGGATCTGGTTCAGATACAGCACCGTGAAGTTCAGGTCGCCGGCATGCAGTGCCATCGTCTTGAGCGTCGTGGACGTCACGCGGGCAAGCGCCGTCGTGTCGTTCATGTTGAGCTCATCCATGTTCTTTCCTGCAGACGACGCCGGGATCGCAGAGGCGATCGAGTCGAACACGAACAGGATCGGTGCTTCGGGAGCAATGGCGCCCGACTCGCGGATCTTCGAGGCGGCTTGGGCGATCTGGGTGTTGGACTCCTCCCAGGTGCGCGGCCGCTTGTAGATGAACCGCGGGAAGTTCGGATCCAGCCCCATGCGCGGCCCCGACGCCATGTCGATATCAAACGAGCGCTCGTGGTCCATGAAACCGGCGATGCCGCCCGCAAGCTGCGTTTGCTTCATGAGGTGCGTGGCGATCGCAGTCTTACCGGAGGAGCTGGGACCGAACATTTCCAGCAGGCGCCCCTGGGGCACCCCGGTATCCTTCTCGCCGCCCAGCATTTGATTCCACTGGGGGACGCCGGTGTCGATCCAGCGCTCGACACCCGTCGCTTCCGAGTTCGCGCCGATTGCGCCCATCAATGCCGACGCCAGTGCTTCCATCTTGCTCATGACTTACTCCTTCGTTGCGACAGCGGAACCGGCCGGATTGGTGCGGTCACCCCGATTGATCCTTTCATCGACGGACCGACGCACTGCTTCAGCCAAAAACTCTCGCAGGCCGGCGTGCGGAATCGAAATGGTCTGATTGACCACAACGCCACCCTTTGCCCGCTTGCGCATATCGCGGCGCAGTTCGTTCGTCTCCATGTAGTTCAAGATCAGGAGGCCAATGACGAACCAGGCCAACACGCCGACCGGTTCTTCGATCACGCCCAGATACGACAGCGCGTAGCACGCCGCGACCAGCCCGAAGAACGGCAAGTGTCGGAAGACCCCGGACGCGACGGTGCGCACGATGACCCAGACGATTGCCATGATCCATCCTGCGGCATCGAGCAGGGCATTCTTGATTTTGGTAAGCACGTAATACTCCAGTTGTTTGGGCTAGGCGCCCAGGCTGTCACGACGGAACGACGTGACGAAGTTGTCAAAGTCTCTGAGAATCGAGCGAAAACCCAGCTTCTCGCAGATGATTCGGAAGTGCTCGGGGCTGAAGTTCGGCTTCAAGTCGACGACCTGGCCGGGGTCCGGCCGCTCGGCATCGATCAGGTTCATCAGCTTCATGTTGCGGGCGAAAATTTCTCGGCCCGCGGGCGACGCGAGGTTCTTGTGCTTGACGTATTTCGGCACGAAGAGGCCGCTGTCGACCTGGCTGTAGAACTCGTCCACCGACCCGAACTGCGCCAGAATCTCGGGCGCGGTCTTGGCGCCGATCTTGTCGACGCCCTTGATGTTGTCGGAGGTGTCGCCAATCAGCGCCTTGCCCTCAAGGAAAGCCCTTGGGGTGAAGTAGCCGGTCTGGTCGATGAAGTCCTTGAAGACCACCCTGCGGTCGTTGATCGGATCCACCCAGCGACTGTTTGCGTCCAGAAGCTGAATCCAATCCTGGTCGCCCGAGAGGTAGACGACCTTGCCGCCATTGGCGGAGATGCGCTTCCCCAGAAAGCCGGCCATATCGTCAGCCTCCTTGTCAGCGACCAGGAATTGACGCAGCCCAAGGAACTGCAGCGACTTGCGGATGAAGGGCACCTGAGCTTTGTAGGCGGCGTCTTCTGCCTCTTCCTGGGGATTCTTCGGGGCGCGATTGTCCTTGTATTCCGGGTAGAGGTCGTAGCGCCATTGCGCGCGGCCGTCCCACAGCACGATGACGTTCCAGCCGAAATAGTCCCGGGCGAGAACTTTGAGCGACCGGATGGTGCCGTAGATGGCTTGGGTGTAGAAGGAGCCGACGGACAGCTTGTTGCCCTTGTCATTGGCGCGGGCGATGTTGCTGCCGTCAACCAGAACGGTATCGAACACGGGTAATCCTCTGGATGGGGAAAAACAAGGGGCCGAAGCCCCTTGTCTCTCGATGGGCCGGCCGGTTAGCCCGGCAGGCCGTTCAGCAGCGCTTCCAGCTCAGCGTCGTTGACCGACTGGGCGGCGGGTGCCGGGGTCGGTGCAGCGGACGGCGCACTGGCGGCAGCAGCGGGAGCCGCCGCGAACGCATCGGGAATGTCGTTCGTGGGGTCCGGGCCTTCGTCGGGGGCAACCGAACCCAGCGCGGGACGGCTCGGCGCCGACAGGGACGGACGAGCGGTCATGCCCAGGCCGGAGACCGCGGACACGTTCGCCAGGGCGCGCTTTTCCTGCTCTTCGCTTTCCTGCTTGACGTAGTCGTCCAGGTTGTTCAGCTTGGTCATGATCGACGGATCGACCTTGGTGGACTTCGACGCGGGCAGCGGCGTGATCGAATACTTCGTGTCCAAGCCCTTGCCCGTGCGCTCGATGACGACGTCGCTGCCGGCGTCGAGCGACAGCACTTCCTCGCCCCATTCCATGGTCAGGTTCAGGAACGAGTCGTAAAGACGCGGGCTGATTTCCAGAATCACGGGGGTGGTCGGGTTGGGACCGTCCAGGTGCAGCGCGTTCAGCAGAATGCGGGCCGTCGAGCGAGCGCTTTCCAGCACCTTCTTCATGTCCGGGTCGTGCTCGTGAGCCTTGATGCCGGCTTGCACCGCATCGCACACCGCGCAGGGACGGCCAAAGGTCTTGTCCGTGCAGACGTAAACCGCCTTCAGGGCGTTGGCGCCGTCCTTGATGAAGTGCTGGGCGAAGGGATGATCGATGGCCGGTTCAGCGTGGCCGGCGGGACGCCACGAGGGCAGGATGCGCCACTTGGAGCGGCCTTCGGGCGGTTTGACCGTCTTGCCCTTGTTGCCCGCATTGAGCGCCTGCTTACGCTTGGCGAGAAGTTCAGCGAGAGTTGCCATTTGAGTTTGGTTTCCTGTGAAAAGTTGGTGCGTGAGAATGTAAGTTAGCGCTGATTGTTTCACGTGAAACCACGCCTTTGCAGGTCGCGGTTTCGCATAAATCATTATAGTCAGCGCTGCTTATTATGCAGCGCGCGCAGAGGATGCCGCAGCGGCGACGGCGTTCGCCTTCTCGCGCAGGGCCTGGCTTTCGCTGACCCGCAACTGGCCTTCGCGCTCCTTGCGGCGGTCGCGGGCGAGCTCCAGGATCATGTCCTTGCGCTGGTCGAAGGCGTTTGCGGCGACCTCGGCCAGTTTCCAGATGGCGTGGGCATCGCCCACCAACTGGTTGATCTTCGCCATGCGGGCGTCGGCCGCGACGGCGGCGGTGACGACTGCTTCGGTGAACTTCTTGCCCTCGTCCGCCAGGCGCTCACGGTGCTCGGCGTCGAGCTTCGCCTGCAGCACGCTCTGGTGGTTCTTCATGCGGTCATGCTGGGCGCGCGCTTTCACCGCTTGCTCGGCGTAATGCACGAAGAGGCCCGCGTGCTTCACCATCGCGTCGTCCAGGTCGGACAGAGTGATGCGCACGTCGCGCTTGAGGGTGTCCGCATCGACGTATTCGATGACCGACAGCAGACCCGACGAAGGCTTGGTGGCGGCCGGCGCCACGGGCGCGACCGCCTCGGGCTCGGGCTCGACAACCGGGGCGGCCGGCGGGGCTTCGGCGACGGGCGCTGCCTCCGGCTCCGGTGCGGGCTCCGGCTCCACAGCCGCAGCAGGCTCAGGCGCCGCCTCGGCTACGGGTTCGGGGCTGGCCGGGGCCGACGTGCCGCCCAGATCGAGTTCGGCAAGCAAATCCTCGGGCACTTCCTCGGCGGCGCCGGCGGCGGGAACCGAGGGAGCGGCTTCCGCTACGGGTGCGGCGGCGACGGCGGCGGGCACTTCAGCAGGCGCGGCGGCCGTCGGTGCGGCGCCCAAATCTGCCAGCAGTGCATCGAGGTCGGCATCGGTCATGGTGGGGTTGGTAGACACGTGGTGGCTCCAGTTGTTAGGTGATGAGTTCGGCGAGCTTTTCGCAGGCCAGTTCAAGGAACTTGACCTTGCTGCCATCGAAGTGCAGCGAGGCCGGGTTGATCCCGAAGACGACGCTGGCGTCGAGGTCGGGCCTGTAGATGATCTTTCCCGCGAGGTCGGCAGGTTGCCCCTTCGAGCCAGGCGCGAAATATCGAATCGCGTTGTTGCCCATAGCGATGATGACTGCGGGCTTGAGGATGTCGATCTCCTTCGCGAGAAAGCCCGAACATCCGTTGATCTGCTCGGTGGTCAGGCCCTTTTCGCCCTTGAGCTTGGGCGCCTTGACCAGTGTCGTGAAGTAGCCGTCCTGGGCACTGATACCCGCGCCCTTCAAGGCGGCACGCACCAAGTCGCCGTTGTCGCCGGCGAGAATGCTGCCTTGGCGGGCCTCCTGCCAGTTGGGACTGTCGAAGACCATCATGAATTTCGGCTTCGACCCCATCGCGGGCGATGGATGCTGCTCTCCCTTGAGCGAACATCCTTCGCAACCCCGGATCTCTTCGACCATGCGAATGACCTTCAGCTTGGCGACCTTGTCATCGGTCAGGCCCCGCTCGGCTTTCACCGCGTCGACAGTGATCCCGGGCATGAGCTCCAAGCGGTCCTTCAGACGCTCAGCGCTCATCGCCTTGGGCGTGCCCGGCTCCAGCTCGGCGAAGGCACCCACCCTCAGAAGCTTGGTTCGTGCGGCGGCATTGCACTTGCCGCCCATCTTCAGCGCCAGCACGGAATGCTCGAATTCGGCAAACGAGTCGAACGGTCGGCCGTGCGCCGGCAGCAGCGTCTCGCCGAGGTCATTGGTATAGCCGTCACGAAAGCGCTCGCGCACCGTCATGATTGCCGCAGCAGCATTCCCGCTGATGCCCTTGATCGCCTGGAAAGGGGCGAGCAGCGTCTTCTCGCCGTCGATTTCGATCCGGTCGCTGGACTTGTTGATGTCCGGCGGTGCCACGGTGATGCCCTGGCGGCGCGCGTCCAAGACCAGGCCGGCCACCTTCTCGTCGTCATCGATCACGGTCATCGCGGCGGCGTAGAACTCAGCCGGGTAGCGCACCTTGAACCACATCGTCCAGTAGCTCACGATGGAGTATTCGACCGAGTGGCTCTTGTTGAAGGCGTAGCCCGCGAAGCCCTCAATCTTGTCCCAGAGGTCGCCGGCGTCCATCGCGTGCATGCCGCTGGCGACTGCACCCTTCACGAACTGCTCGCGGTAGGTGGCCATCTTGTCGCGATCCTTCTTGCCCATCGCCTTCCGGACGTGGTCCGCTTCGACGAGGGTGAAACCGGCCAAGTCGCGGCAGACCTGCATGATCTGCTCCTGGTAGGTCAACACCCCGTAGGTTTCCTGCAGCGCGGGTTCGACCAGCGGGTGGTCATATTCGGCGGAGCGCGTGCCCTGCTTGACGGCGATGAACCGGTCAACAAGACCCGCGTCGATCGGGCCCGGACGATACAGGGCGGTCGCGGCTGCAATGTCGTCGAACGTCAGCGGGTTCACAACCGCCAAGTCCTTGAGCAGCTTGCGCATCCCGGGCGATTCGAACTGGAACACCCCTACCGTCTCGCCGCGTCCGAAGGCGCGCAGCACCTCGGCGTCGTCGAGCGGGATGGATAGCAGATTGACGCGCTTTTTGTGCCGCTCATAGACGTAGTTCAGCGCGTGGTGGATGGTGTCCAGGGTCGTCAGACCCAGGATGTCCATCTTGATCAGGCCAAAGTCCTCAACCGTCTGCTTGTCCCAGTTGACGCAGGGCAGCGCATCCTTGTCGCGGTTCAGGAGCACCGCGCGGTTTTCGATGGGCTCCTGAGCGACGATGACGCCGGCGGCGTGCTGCGCCAGGTGTCGCATGTTGCCTTCGAGCGCGACCGCATGCTTCCAGACCTTCGGGTATGCCACTTGAAACTTGGCGATATCCGCGACCTTCTCGGCAGACTCTTCGAGCGACAGGGATACCCCGTGCTCCTTCTCGACCTGCTTGGAGCACGCATAGTCGAACGGCGTCAGACCGAACGCGCGGCCCGTGTCGCGCAGGGCGGAGGCGGGCCCGAGGGTGGAGTAGTTGGAGATGCCGGCGACCCGGTCGCGTCCATACCGGGCGGTGATGTAGTCGATCACGTCCCCGCGGCGGCTCGACATGAAGTCCAAGTCGGCGTCGGGCAAGTCGATACGGTCCGGGTTGATGAAGCGCTCAAACATCAGGTTGAAGCGTATCGGATCGACGTCCGTGATGCCCATCAGGTAGGCGATGAGTGACCCGCCCACCGAGCCCCGGCCAGGCCCGACCAGCACCCCGTTATCCTTGGACCACCGCACGATGTCCTGCACCACCAGGAAGTAGCCGGAGAACCCGAGCTTCTTGAGCGTGCCGAGCTCATAGGCCAGGCGGGCTTTGTAGGTGGGCACGTCGATTTCAGTCGGCTGATGCCCCAGCACCGGCGTGGCGAAGCGCTCGCGCCAGCCCTTGGTGCATTCGTCGACCAGCGCGCGGAACTCGTCCTTCGCCATGATCGGGAGGTTCGGCGCCATCTTGGCGAACTCATACGTGCAGGCGTCGGCGATGAGCGACGGCCCGAGCAGCGCTTCCTTCACCTTCGGGCCGGCGACGATACCGCGCTTGCCGAGGTCGACCATACGCTCGACCAAGCGCCGCGGCGCCGCGAAGCACCAGTCCCGGCTGTAGGGAACCGGGAGGAAGATCGAGTCCATCGGCGTGTCCTGCTTGCTCGTGATCGAGCGCAGGACGTCCAGGGAATCGGCGCCCTCTTCGTCGGCGTAGAACATCGGGTAGCTTGCCGTCAGCGGCAGCGCCAGCGCCTCCGCTGTGCTCATCGCCTTCTTGTTCAGCGTGTCGAACAGCGGCGTGTCGATGGGCGTCAGTTCGACATAGGTCGGAAACTTCGCGGCGAGCCGGCCCACGATCTCGGCGTGGTCTGGGTGGTGAAAGACGTTGAACAGGTCGCCCGTGGTGACGATCACATCCTCAAGCGTCAAGACGTCGTCCAGGCCCACCCGGCTGGTGTAGTAGAAATACTCGACGCTGTTTCCCTTGGACAGGACGCGCATGAGCGACTTCAGGCCGGCTTCCGACTTGACGTAGACCTTGATCTGGTAGGACCGATTGGCCTTGACCGCGTGCGTCTCGCCCTTTTTGGGAGGGCGATACAGAGGATCGTCGAAGACGCGAAGCACACAACCCAGAATGGGCTTGATGCCTTCCTTTTTGCACTTGTTGGTGAACGGCACCAACGCGGAGATGGACATCGTGTCGGTCAGCGCGACCGACTCGAAGCCTAGCTCCTTCGCGCGCGTGACGATCGTGTCGACCCGCAGGATGGATTCACCCAGCGAGTGGTCCGAGCGCACGGAAAGCGCATGGTTGAAATTCATACTCCCTCTGTCGTTATTGGGTTTGTGAGACTTGATTTTGGGCAGCGAGCATCGGATGGGCGACCATCCGGCAGCCGGCTTCGCACCCGATCTCCAGCGCCTGAAACACCTGCCAGATGATCGTGACCTGGGGCGCGGCGGCGCTGTCCCTCCAACCCAGTGTGCCCGCGTAGGCCAGGCGCAGGTCGCGCTTTGTGAAGCCGCCTTTCATCAGCAGCTCGTAGGCAAGATGCGCCGGCCGGTATTGCTCCTCGGGGAACGGATTGATGCCCGCGTGCGCGCACTTTCGGATCCGAGCGAGCATGCCCCGCTTGAGCAGGGTTCGCAGGTAAGTGCCCGCCTTTTTGGGGAGCGACTGAATCAGCGCTTCCTGGTCGGGCGTCAGTTCGGATTTGCTCGGGTTGCGCGCTGGCACCTCGGGGACGGTGAACTCGGGGTCATAACCCCTGCCCGCCGGTGCGGGACGGCGATTTGCCTCGTGCTCGCGAATGAGGCGCATCAGGAAGCTTTTGTCGGGCGCGGCCATCAGCGCCGCATAAGCGACTCCCTGGCATGCGTCGCGACTTGGGCAGCCGGCGCAGGCCGGTGCCCTGAAGCTGAACACGCTGGGCACGCCGAAGCAGCCCGGCTGATTTTCAGAGGTCGACACCCAAGTGCTCCAGACAAGCGGAGTTGAAAGCACGGATGTCCTTGGCGTCCATCCCGAAGTGCTTGAAAACGACCTTCAGGTTGATCTCGGTCGGCACACGAGGAACACGGGTTCCCTGACGCTTGGCGACTTCGCGCTGGGCGAGCATCGCAGCGTAGGTAGCCCTCACGCCTGCTGACGGATTGACCAACTCCCGCAGCACCGCACGCACCTGCGGCGGGAGCATGGCGATCTTTTGAGCCATCGCCTGGTTTTGCTCAAGCCGCTCTTCCGCCGAGGGCACCAAGTCTTCGCCATGCAGGGTGTCCAGCAGCGAAAAATCGCCGTCGTCGTCACCATTGCGAATATCCACCTCTGACAGGCTGTGCAAGCCGATGGTGTTGCGGATCGCGATCTGCTTCTCCGCCCGCTTGTTGAACTCGTTCCAGACCGCGCGCCCCATGTAGGCGGTGAAGCTGACCCCGCGGTCGGGGTCATATTTGCGCGCGGCCGCCAGGTAGTCGAAACGCATGTCAGCGAACACGTCCTCGTATTCCTCCGCGCAGCCGGCCGACAGGAGTCGATACCAGGCCATGCGGGCGAATTTGTGCAGCAGCGGCTCGTGACAGGCGAGGTCAGTGCGAAACGCCCTCGGCGTCTCGCACGTAGCATCAGGAGAAGATGCGTTGAGCAATTCCATCGATGACCCCGAAGTCGACGCGGTTGAGCTTGTTGCTGTATGCGAGGCTGAGCCCGGCGCGGAAGCTGCCCTTCATCTTCCCGATCTTGGCCGCCGCGATCAGCGTGCGCGGGGAGATGGGCGAGGAGCACTTGTTGCTCGCGTAGTTCTCGCGCACCTTCGTGGCGAACTCGACCATGCGCTTGGCGTCTGCCGTCTTGATGCCGGCCTGCTTCTCGAGCACGGTGACTTCCTTGTCGGCGTCCATGTATTTGACTTCGATGACCATGTGGAATCGGTCATAGTTCGCCGCGTTCTGGATGTTCGTGCCCTGATACAGACCGGTTTCGTCGCCGGAGCCGTTGGTGTTGCCCGTGGCGATGAAGCGGAAGTTCGGGTGGGGCTTGATGACGCGGTTGGCGGCGTCCGCTTCCTTGATGACCAGCGCCTTGCCCTCGAGCACGGGCTGATACACCGACAGCACCGAAGGCAGCGCGAAGTCGTATTCGTCGGCCAGGTAGACCCAACCGTATTTCATCGCCTCGGCCAGGGGTCCGAGCGAGAACTCGGTCGAACCGTCCTTGGCGACCCACTGACCGACGATGTGCGACTCTTCCGTGTTCACGGTGTGCTGCACGCGGATCAGCTCGCGGCCGGTGCGGGCGCACGCTTGTTCCAGCACCGTCGTCTTGCCCGTGCCGGCGTGGCCCCAGACATAAAGCGGGATGTTGAGCGTGACCGCCATCAAGACGTTCTTGAGGACGTCCGCGTTGTAGACGTAGTTCGGATCGATTTGTGGAACCATCTCCGGCAGCGCAGGCGTCAGCACCTCGGTCATGATTTCGCTACCGTTCATGGCGCGCGTTTCCTTGCCCGGCTCGAGTTCAAACACCTCGTGCAAGGGCTTGCGCACGACACCCGCTTTGCCCTCGGCGACCGGCGCGGCCGGGGCGCTCGGTGCGGCGGCGGGCACCGTGCCGGCTGCAGCCTGCTTTTCCGCGATCTTCGCCTTGGCGAATTCCGACAACAGCGGCTCGCCCGGGTAGTCGCGCTGGTAGTCCGCGATCGTGTAGCCGGGGTGATTTGCCTTCAGGTGAAGCTGAACGCTGTGGCATTTCGCGCCGTCCTTCTTGCACACAATCATGGCTTGGTCGTTCATGTTTTCCTCCGACGATACCGTCGATGTAAGCTGCTATTGATCTGATGAATCAGCGCTGACTCAGCGCACAACCCACATTGTGAGTTGCATTGCTTGGCGAATTATAGTCAGCGCTGATTTTATTTACTAGGGAAATTGCTACACGCCCAGAAGCTGGCGGACCCGCTGGATCACAACCGTGGGGAGGTCAGAGACGTTGTTGAGGACGACGGACTTCGAATAGAAGTTCTTGACCGACGAGTCCTGGATGCCGATGCCCAGCACGTCAACGCCACCCTTTTCGACGTCCCGGACCGTTTGCTTCAGGTGAGCGTCGAGCGACCCGGAGCCCGCCCTGCTCATGGCAGCCGGACGCCCGTCGGACAACACGATGAGGATCTTGCGCTCTTCACGGCGCATCGACAGGCGGGTCGCCGCGATCTGCACGCACTCCCCGTCCACGTTGTTCGCGAGGAAGCCGCCCGAGGGAAGGATGGCAAAGCGACCGCGGGCCTCGACCGTCATGCGCTCGTTGAACCCCTTGAGGATGGGCATGTAGAGGCTTTCGACTCGGGCATAGGCAATACCGTGCTTCTCCTCGTCCTTCAGTGCAGACCCGGACATGCTGCGCCCGGTGGTGAAGCCAAGCGCTTCGCAACTGATGTTCAGCCGCTCAAGCACTGAAGCGAGGGCATACGCGGCGTGCGCGGCAACCTCGATCTTCGTGCCGCTCATGGAGCCCGAGCAGTCCACCAGCAGCGACACCGCGACGTCCTTGGTCGTGTTGATGTGCCGGCGCTTGAAGGCCCGCTCGTCTTTGAAGACCGCCAGCTTCGCGATGGCCGACCCATTGAGGCGCCCCGAGCGGTGACCGCCCGACCAGTTGGCGTGAGAGCGCGCGGCAACCGCTCGCTCCAAGTCCTTTTGCAGCGGGCCGACCATGTGGTCCACCTTGTCCGTCATTACCTTGACGGCGCGCGACGTATCGCGGCCATCGACGGGCAGAGGCTCGATCACGTCGTGGTCAGTCGTGAAGATGGCGTAGCTGCTCGCCTTCGTGATGTCCACGCTCTTGCTGGTGATCACGTCCGAGAGCCCTTCGTCGAAGTCACCCTTCGCGGCCATTTCTTCCAGCTCGCCAAAGGTGATCTTTGCTGCCTTTTCGTCGGCCCCGCCACACTCGCCGGCATCTTCCAGCGGGGCGACGTAGCCGCTGAAGCTTTCGTCCTCCTCTTCGGAATCCAGCTCATCCTCGGCGCCGCCGGCCGGGGTTTCTTCAGGGAGCTCTTCCGGGAGTTCTTCGCCAGGTGCGGGTTCGCCCTCGTCCTCCTCTTCACCAGGGCCGGGTTCGCCTTCGTCTTCCTCTTCACCATCGGGGTCCGACTCGCCCTCGCCCTTGCCGCCAGGCTTGGCGGCGGCCATCTCCGGCGGCTTGGTGCCTTCGCCCTCGCCTTCACCCTCGCCTTCACCTTCTTTGGGCTCGTCGGCGTCGTCTGCTTCCTTTTCGGGCGCTTTGCCGCCCACGGGCTTGGCAGCTTCCATTCGTTCCTTGCGACCGCTCGGCCGGCTGCCCCCGCCCGCCATCGGCTTGCCGGAGCTGGGGCGCGCCGCGGTCGGCTCTTCGGGCTCATCGTCGTCGAGCAGTTCACGCAGCTTCAGCGAGATCACCAGGGCGTCCGCCGACGATTCCATCTTGGGCATGTGGTCTTCAAGATAGCTCTTCAGCTTCCCGATGACCGGATCGATGTAGCCCCACTTGCCATCCATGAAGTCCTTGGCAGTGGATTGACCGCCCAGCGCGCGCAGGGCCGGCACCAGCAGATATGTCGCTTCGTTGCCCGGATTCTCGCGCATGCCCTTTTCCGCGAAGTGCTTGAAAAAGAACGCTTGCGTGTTGCTGAGGTTGAACGCCGAGCCCGCATATGCGCGGCTCATCATCTTCTCGATGTAGACGTCCTCGATCGCATTGTGGATCCCGGAGACGCCCTCCTTCTTTGCCTCTGCCAGCACCTTGTAGTCGGTGAACAGAACGTGGGCCACCTCGTGGTCGAGGAAGCCCTCGATTGCACGCAGGAATTCGGTGTCAGCGTCCTCCGGGATGTAGGGCACGTTGACGCGCTTCGGCGTGCCGTTGGGGTGGTATTGCACGTAGGCTTGAGTGCCCTGCTGCGTCACGCGAATGTCCTTGCTCGTGAGCATCTTGACGATGCCTTTGAGCTTTTCGCGAACGATGATCGCTTCCTTCATGGTTTCTCCGCTAGTCAGCGTTGATTGATATACGAATGATAAAAAACAGGGCGAGGAAGGTCGCCCAGCTTCGCTCCCGCGTATCGACTACGCCGTGATCAATCCGTATTGTTCGTTAGGCCCGATGTAGACCATGAACTCACCCAGCAACTCATTCTTGCATTTTGTAAGGGTCGCGGCCCCCAAGTCGGTCGGCTCATCGCTAACGCTGCTTTCGCAAATGTGGTCGAGAGCAACATCGCGGTCAATCATTGCAAACTTCAAAACCTATCTCCGAGTATCTGTGGTCGGTAAACAACTAGGTGTATCAACGCCCAAAAATGTATCTAAACTTTCGGCTGGCCGCTCCCGTAAACCGGGGAGGTTTTGCAGCGAAAATCGAATTATAGGGAGGGACAACCCTAGTTTTTCGGGGACATCTGTAATTTTTATGTAACCCGGAAGGATCTTGACACAAGGAAATTAGCAGTTAGCGCTGACTACATCTATAATTGCTTCATCATTCCCAAACAATAAAAGCCGCAATGCGGCGGGGATTTTTAGGCGCACCCCATCTCGCGCCACGGAGAGGTAACACGCTCATGCAGAAATTTCAGACGGCCAACTACTTCAATCAGTTGTTGAAAAAAAGCAGCATCACCCAGACTGAATTGGCCCACCAGCTCGGCTACGAAAATTCGGTCCAAATCATTTCCTTGTGGAAGACGAAGCGGTCGAAGATACCTATAGCCAAAGTTGAACAAATTGCTAAGGTATTGGAGGGCGACGCCCAGGTCTTCCTGACGCTCGCGCTGCAGGAGTATTACCCCGAGGTCTGGTCGGTGATCGAGAACGTCATGGGCGCCAAGTTCGTGACGCCGGCGGAGCTGAACATCCTGAACTGCGTGCGCGAGCGCGCTGGCTACTATGCCGCCGAACCCAAGACTGCCAAGCAGAAAGCAGCGCTCCAAGAGCAAGTGTCCGAATGGCTGCTGACTTCTGACGATCCGCTCTGGGCCCAGAAGCAGCAAGAAGAGCTCAAGGCAGCACAAGAGAGCAAGAAGGAAGGCAAGAAGGCGTGACGCGGTAGCGTCTCAACATTTGCATGAAATTCCACTCGGCTGACCCAATCGGGTCAGGAAACCATCCCCTTAAAAATGCCCTAAAGCGTGCTTTAGGGCATTCTTTCGTCAGCCAAGCAGAGAACTTCAGCCCTTGCCCCACCCCGAGTTTCGACAAAGGCCCTAAAAGATCCCTTTTGGGGCATTCGCTCGGCAAACCCGCATCAACACTCACTTTGGACTATTCCATGAAGAAAGTAGTGATCGCCCTCTGCCTCACCGCCTGTTCTGCTGCTGCAATGGCCGACTCAGTGCCGCCGTTCACTATCAAGTGCGTTGAGTCCAACATGGTTTCTCAGCCGTTCTCCGCAACGTGGGACGGAAAGCAGCTTTTGGTTGGCGAGGAAGGTCTTCGAGAAGAACTTGCGCTCAGCAACGCGAAATCTGCAATCACATGGTGGCCGACCAGAATTTCGCAGAAGAATCTTGCCAACGTTCGACTGAGTTTTCATGGCGACAGCGTGTATCCCTTGAAGGAGCCGATGCCAGCAAAGGAACGCAGACTCGTCACAATTCGCGTCACTTTTGACGGACCAGACCACGTATATACCGCCGCGATTGACTCGGCAAATGTGGCGGGGGACATTGTCGGCTTTGCGTCTAAGACGCTCGGTCGACAGTGTGTGACCACGCTCAGGCCCTGATCCCATTTCACTCCCGGCTCGCCTTCCTACAATAAGGATCTTTGGAGGTCATCTCCAATGGCGAGCAAGCAGGGCAAAGCGCCCTACATCGATCCCAGCACCCTCGATTTCGTGCTCCGAAGCCTGTGCGGGCCCAATGCGGCCCGCAACAGCGCGATCCTTCACATCTCCCACTACCTCGGCCTGCGCGCCAAAGAGATCGCTGCGCTGACCCTCGGCGACGTGCTCACGCGCCAGGGCGATTTGCGCGACGCTGTCCGGCTGCTCAAGCACATGACCAAGGGCGCCAAGTTCCGCGAGGTCTACCTCGTCCACCCGGGCACCCGCGCTTCGATTCAAGCTTACCTGCTCACGCGTGGCACGCGCGCGCCCGAGCGACCGCTCTTCCTTTCGCAGAAGGGCGACGGGTTCAGCGCCAACACCATGCAGCGCCTGATCGGCAACCTCTATCGCGCGGCGGGCGTGCCGGGCTCATCTCACTCGGGCCGGCGCAGCTTCGCGACCAACCTCGTCGAGCGCGGTGCCGACGTGTATGGCGTCATGACCCTGATGGGGCACGCATCGATCACCACGACGCAGGAATACCTGCACTCGTCCCCTGCCCGACTCAAGAAGCTCAGCGGTCTGCTGACGTAGGCCCGCGCCAGTATTGGCTCAGCGCGCGGTATCACACCACACCGCAGCGCATCGTTTACCACCGAATGGTTGCATCGCACTTGCACCCATTCCATATGAATGGAGATCACATGATCGTTCTCGTTGGCTCGGACAAGGGCGGCACCGGCAAGACCACGGTCGCCACAAATTTGGCAGTGCTCTGCGCGGCGCGCGGCGAAGACGTGCTGCTCGTTGACACGGACAGCAACGTGTCGTCGACGGTATGGTCCAGCGTGCGGGAGGCGTCAGAACGCCCGAACCTGCCGAAGATCACCTGCATGAGCAAGACAGGCCCTTCCACGGGCTACGACATCGCGAAGCTGCGCGACAAGTTCGACACCATCATTGTCGACGCCGGCGGCCGGGACAGCCTGGAGCTGCGCGCGGCCACCATGATCGCCGACCGCATGGTCATCCCGGTCAAGCCCAGCCAGTTCGATATCTGGACCCTCACGCCGATGGAGCAGATGCTCTACGACGCGCGCGCCCGCGGCAATGAGGCGCTACGCCCGCTGGTGTGCGTGAACCTGGCCTCGCCCAATCCATCGCTGCGCGAGGACCGCGAGGTGCGCGAATACTTGCGGGAATGCCACCAGACGCTGGGGGTCGCGCAAACGACCATCCACGAGCGCGTATCGTTCCGGCGGGCCGCGCGCGACGGGGTGGCGGTGTGCGAGCTCGCGGCCGGCGATAATGCGAAGGCAGCCCACGAGATTCAGGCACTCTACGACGAGGTCTTCGCATGAGCGGACTCAAGCCCCCACCCTCCTCCACCGACCTTGCCGCGCGCCTGCGCAACAACGAAGACTGGACCTCTGCCGCACCGGCGCAGGTCTACAAGGGAACGCTGCCTTGGGCCGGCGCCAACCCGCGCATCAAGGTCGGCTACACCCTGCGGCTCGATGAGCCCCTGCACCTGAAGTTGAAGTTCCTCGCCGAGCGCTCACCCCACTCGATGCACCAGATCGCCCTTGAGGCGATCGAAGCGCACGTGGAGAAGCTGCTCGCCGAGTTCGTAGGAGAAGAGAATGCTCGTAAGTGAACTGCTGGGCCAGCACCCCTCGGTCGGACTGCTCATGCAGTGCCCGCTCTGGGTTCGGCGCGTCGAGACCCTGACCACGAACGACTTGCGGGCGTTCCTGCAGTTGCACGTCGCCACCGCGCGGCACTTCACCGCAAAGCGCCAGGTCGAAGTGCTGATGAAGACCATGTGGGAGGCGGTGACAGACGGCCGGCTCACCGCTATCCCGAAGGCGTGCTATTTCGCCGTGCCCGAAGTCCGGGTGACCCTGGGCGAGATTCGCGCCTGGCTGGAGCAGACCACGCCCGCCCGGCGCGCGGCGCTCGTCTTCGGCATGGAGTGCGAGCTGACCTGCGAGCAGGTGATCGAGCTGACTTGGCGCGACTACCTGGAAATGGACAGTCTGACCGACCTGGCTGTTAGCGTGGCAGAACAATTCCCCCGCCACTTCCGGCTGCCCTACGTCTTCTGGGAAGTATCCCACGGCGGCTACGCCCAGCCCATGCTTGGCCTGCGGCAGACCGTGCTGGACATCACCAACGGCCAGGAATACGAAGAGCTGGCGCGGCTCTACGACCGGGCGATTCCGATTGATAGCGAGGCGGACCTGGGCGACTTCCTGTTGCACCATAACGTCGCCCCGATGAGCCAGGACACAGACGGAATGACAAAACAATAGTCAACGCTGACTAACATTTGTATACTTCGCGCATCCTTTTGCAAGTCGGACATCATGACTCCCCGTGAACTCGTTCTCGCCCAATTTCCGGGCAGGCTCTACCTCACCCTGGTCGAAGCCGGCGTCGCCCTTGGCATGGCGCCGAAGACGGCCTACAACATGCACGCACTCAGCAAGTTCCCTGTTCGCGTGTCCTACTCCGGGACGACGGGCAAAAAGCCTGTGGTCGCGATCCACGATCTGATCGTGCATCTGGAGGGCGGCGAGCCCATCTCCCAGGCGCCAAAGCAGGAAGAGCCGGCCCCCGCGCCCGTTCTGGAGAAGCGGCGCGGCCCTGGGCGCCCCACCAAACGCGAGGCAAAAGAGCGCGCCGCGCGCCTGGCTAACCTGTCTTCTTGAGCCGTTCGGCCAGTCTTTGCGTGTCCAGGTGCGTGTAGCGCCTGAGCATCCGCAGATCCTTGTGGCCCGTCACCGACGCGGCCTCCATGATGTTGAACCCGTGCTTCTCGAATAGCCGGCTCGTGCCCTCGTGGCGCGAGTCGTGCAGCGCCAGGTCGACAAACAGCTTCGGGTTCGGCTCCTTCCCCCGCGCCAGGCACGCTTTCACGTATTTCTCTCTGGCGCGGTCCCGCGCCCGCCCAAACGCCTGCGTCACCGAGTCGGGCTGAACCGGGAACACCTTTCCAGTCGCCTTCGCCCCGCCGGCCGCCTCCTTGCGCCGCCACAGGATCTCCTTGACCCGCGGCGTCATCGGGACGGTGCGCCCTTCCCCGTTCTTCGTGTCGTAGAGGACGATCGTGTCCGTCTTGAAGAGAACGTCCGCCCAGACAAGGTTGACCATTTCGCTGCGGCGCATGGTCGTGTCCACCGCGACCGGGATGAGGTCGGGCAGCACCGGCGAGCGCGTCTCCGCGATGATCGCCTCCATCTCGCCCGGGGCGTAGCGCCGGGTGCGCGCCTTGTTCTTCTTGGGGTGCGCAACCGTGGACACCGGGTTCGTGAGGCCGCGGTATTCCGACCATTCAGAAATCGCGTGGTTGAAGACCACCGACAGCACATTGAGCGCCCGGATCACCGTGGAGCCCGTCACATCTTCCAGTCGCGCATTGCGGTAATCCCGAATGTCCGCGGGCTCGATCTTGGCGACTTCCATCTTCGCCAGCTCGGTCGCCTCAAGTTGCTTGATGAGGTATCCCTCCTTCTTGGCGCCCTTCTTGCCAGGCGTCACCTCGAGCCGATACTTCTTCAGAAGCTCCCCGAACAGCTTGCCCTTGAGCGCCGACTTGTCCTTGAAGCTGCCCTTGTCCATCTTGGACTCGACGTCCCGGGCCCAGGCCTCCGCCTCCGCGCGCGTCTCAAACGTGGCTGACTGCGTTGGGTGGCCGCGCCGCCTGACGCGCGCGCGCCATTGCAGGTCACCCCGCTTGGTAAAGTCAGCCATGATTTTCGCTCCCTCTGCGCGGGTTTTTCGTCTATGATGCTGGGCCACGACGATGCCGTGGACCAAGATTCGCAGTTATTTTTGCGTGTGGACCAAAATTGGACCAACAATCAAAATTGACGACGGATTAAATGATCGTGTATTATCGCATCATCTGCTAAGTTATTGATTACTTAGCGGTAATTGTGAGCCTTTCGAGGCTTTGGGGCGGTAGCTCAGCTGGGAGAGCGTCGCGTTCGCAATGCGAAATTGGCGTTGAATTCAGGCTTTTTCCTGAATGATTTCAAGCACATCAAGTCCCAGCTAACAACGGCAATTCCCGAGTTTTCCCACGCTGCGTGGACCAAGATTGGACCAAATTTCTTTGGTCCTTTTTTGTGCCCGCTCGGTCTATACCGTGCCCAGGCTTTCCCGTTTTTCTCAGCGGCGACTTACAACTTGGGCCGCGCCCTTTGCTCAGCGCTTGCAATGCGCAAAAGAAAACCCCGGCGCGCGGCCGGGGTTCGAAGGTCAAATCATGCAGTGACAAGTCAGGGCTTGGTCCTCAACGTGGGGAGGCGCGAATGCGCGCGGTGCCACTCGTCCTGTCGCACCCGTGAAAGCGAGCGGTTCCGCAACTTGGTGGTGACCCTCCAGTGCGTGCGCGCGGCGATCAGTTCACGAAACTCGTCTGTCGTCAGGTCGATGAGTTTGCCGTCGACGATCAGCACGTTGCGGAAAATGACGAGCGGCCCCACGGTGCGCACGAGTGTGAACCCTTGCTCTTGCCACAGCTCCGGCGTCGTGCGCATGGAATGCGCAATCTCCAGAACCATCGAACGCGGGTCCGGGGTGGGCTCGGGCCTGAACAGGAGCCGACCGAGAAAGCTCAGAAGCTTTTTCATGCCGCAGCCTCCTGGGTCTCGGCGCCCTCCTTTTGCCCCTGCTGCGTCGCCATGTGCGCGGTGATGGTCGTCACCAGCGCCAGTGTCCGCAGCAGAGGGACGACGACGCCGTTGGCATCGACCAGGTCCATGTGCCCCATCCCGAAATCTACGACCGTCCAGGGGAACGGGCTGTCGGCGCGCATTTCGCCGATGGTCTTCTCGTTTTCGCGTTTCATGTCGTGTTGTGTGATACCGAACCGCACCACTTTATGCAGTGTGGTTCGGCTTGGGGGTTATGCCGCGGCGACCGCAGCGTCGAATTGCGCCTGCACCTGCTCGAGGGTGTCCGCGACGTGCTTGTCGGTGCGGAAGCACGCTTCGGTCATGCGGGGCAGAAAGAGCGAATAGAAATCGCTGCTGGCCGACGGCGCCATGATCGAGTTCGCCTTCACCTTGATGATGCTGTCGATCCAGGAGTTCGGGTTCGCATCGACGTCATCGCGCATCGCCTCGTTCTTGACGGTGACGTCGGTCTTCAGGCGCCCGCAGGCGGACTCGCACGCAAGCGACCCTGCACGCCCTTCGTTCTTGGTGTTCGCCTTGCCCGGCACGATGCCGCGGACCACCAGATCGACTTCGGCTTCCAGCTTCAGCTTGATCTGCTCCTTGCTGGTGCCGTCGCGCCAGATCGCGGTCATCTTCTTCAGGACGGTGCCTTCTTTGCCCTGGGCGAGATACTGGCGGTAGTGGGCGAACGCCTCCTCCATCGAGTAGACGATGCGGGTGTCGATCAGCGCGAGCAGGCCATCGCTCTGGCGATTCACAGCAAGCTGCTGACCCAGACTGCGCAGACGCTGCTTGTAAGGCACTGCGTGCTTGCCCTTCGGCACGACCGCGGACGCGGGGATCTGGTCCCAGACCCGCAGCACGACCCGGCAACCGGGCTCGAGCCCGCCGCCCTGGGCGATCTTGTTCAGCATGCCGTTGCCAATCTCGCGCGGCAGCTCCTTCTTGTCGCGCTCGACCAGGAGCTCGCCGTGGGTCTGGGTGTCGGGCGCCAGCAGAGCGATTGCCAGCGCTGCCAGGTCCGGGAACTGCGCCTGGTCGATGTCCTTGCCCTGGCGGCTGGAGAAGCGCACGCGGTCGCCTTCCCGGTCGACGTTGACGAACATGCCGTCCGCCTTCTGCTGGGAGACCACACCGCCAGCCCAGTCCCAGGCCGGCAGGTCGGCGTCCTTGGGCAGCGAGCAGCGCATGTAGGGGAACGTCTTGATCAGGCCCTTGAACGCCTTGTTGACGGTCTCCTCACTGAAGCCGGCGCGCAGGTCTTTCAGGATGACGCGCTTGAGCAGTTCGGCGGACGAAGCGTTCAGGGCATTCATCGTGGCGGCGATGCGGTCGCGCGCGGCGTTGCCCGTCAGCTTGCGCGTGGCGAGATCGTCGAGCAGCAGCCACTCGTCCTCGCCCCACTCCCAGCCATCAGCGGCCGGGCTGGTGCGGTCGGGGACTTGGCGAATGCCGTAGGTGACAAACGGATCCAGGGCGGCGACGAGCACGCGCTTGAATTCGTCGAACGCGCCATACGAGGCAACGAGCCGCTGCTTGTCGAGCTTGCCCGAGTGGCCGGCGATCGTCTCGACGGCCAGGAGGATGTCGGTGGAGCTCATCATTGCGCGGGAACCCCTTCTTCTGCCTGACCCTCGGGCTTGGCCTGAGCGATGGCGCCTTCCAGGTTGTCGCGGAAGTGCTTGATGCCTTGCTCGATGGCTGGGAAGCGATCGCCGATGATGACCTTGCCGATGTGGCCGGTGATCTGGGTGTAGACGCCCTGGATCGCCTCCTGGTCGTTTCCGTTCTCGATGCCCAAGGCGGTGAGCATCTGCGCGCTGTGCGCGATGCCGACTTGCAACACATCCAGGGGCGAGGCGCCGGCCGAGATCGCCTTCAGATACGCCTCGCCGATCTCTTTCTCCAGGCAAGCCAGGTGCTCGTGGACCACCTCCAGGCGCATGCTCGCGTTCTGGTCTTCGGTGGCCGGCGTTTGGGTTGCTGCGTTGTTGTCCTGCATTTACTGCTCCAGTTGGGGTTTGGCGCTCGCCAGGCGGCGAGCAAATTCGAGCGGGCTTTCGCCAGGTCGGGGGAAATTGGTGAATGCGCGCGGGAGGTCGACGCCTTCAAAGCGCTTCGCGCACTCCGCCAGCGGCGATGCGATCGAGGCCGCGCCGGCCGCGACGTAGTTGTTGATTGCGTCAGCTATCGTCCCCACCACCGCGAGGCCCGGCCCTGCTGCCTTCTTTGGCGGCGACGCCGGCCGGGAAGCGGTGGGAGCCTGGGGTGCAGGCCGGGGTGCGGCGGGTGCGCCAGTAGCGACGACGTGGCTGGGCGTGAAATAGATGGCCTGGCCCTTCAGCTCTTCCTCTTGACGCATCGAGAGCGCGGGACAGCCGCGGTCACTGATGGCGGCCGAGCAAGTCGAGTAGTTGGAGTTCAGTTCTCGCGCGGCTGCCCGGTCGAGAATCCAGAGGCAGGCCGCATACGCCCGGCTGTGCCCCACCTTCGCGCAGCGATGGTGAAAGGCGTTCTTCTTGCCGCAGGCGGATGCCGCCGGCGGGTGAAATTCGGTGGTCATTGCGGTCTCCATTACCAGCTCCCCCAGGATTCATCTGCGGCGGTTTCACAGGTGACGGACTCTTCGGGCTCCAAGGGCTCCCAACGGGCCTCCTCTTCGTGCTCGTCGGCAAACGTGACGATCACCCTTTCCATTGCGTTGATTCCGATCAGTTCCTTCAGTTGGACCGCGTCGTAAGGAAGGGGCTGGCTGCGCCTCCAATCGCGGTATCCGCTCCTGCTCTTGCGGGTGATCTCGCTTTCCATCTTTTTTTCGGAAGCGTTTGGGTGAAGCTGGTGCGCACCGCCGTCGCTGGGTCGACGCGAGACACTTACCGGTCCCCAGTGACAAAGGACGGCGCGCCGATGCCCGCAGGTGATCTCGTATACGGCGTAGAACTTCGTTCCGCCGTCGTGAACGGCATGCGCCTGCCTGACTAAAAATTCATTCATGGGTGATCCCCTTGTGATAGCTAAATGATGGGCGTGAGCGCTTGGCTTACCTACTCAGCGCTGACTATCGCGCGCGGGCGTAATTCAGGAGGATCTTTGGCGCCGTCGCCTTCGTCAGAGCCTGAGCGGTGTAGAAGGCACGTCGCACAACTTCGGCCGGCACCTCGTTCGGGTCTTTTCCGTCCGGCAGGATGGCGATGCGCACCTTCAGCCCGATCCCGACCAGTTGCAAGCCCGCCGTGACCGCATCCCTCACTGCCTGGGGCTCGCCATCCCACATGAACGTGACATGGGTGACCCCGCGCTCTTGCAGCGTCCGAAAGCGTGCCAACTGATTGAGGGCGACGTGTTTGCCGAAAGTGCCGATGGGCACCACGTCGCGAAGCTCCGAATCTCCGTCGAGCGCGATCTTCTGGGCTGCCACGTCGAAGGCGCCCTCGCCCACCAGGACGTGCCGGCAATCCACGACGTTGTGCGCGTTGAAAAGGTGCTCGCCCGTCGACGCAAAGCCGTTCGGGAACAGGTATTTTTTCTCGGCAGTGCCGGTAATGTCGCGGCCCTGGAAGCTGACCAGATTGCCGTCAATGTCGAAGACCGGAATGATGACCCGGTTGTCGTAGACCTGGCAGCGCGCTTCACCGTCCTGGACATACCAGAACTTCCCCCGGGCGCAGAAGCGCAGGCCGAAGTATTGGGCGATCGGAATCGTGATGCCGCGGTTCTCGAGGTAGGACAGGTTGCGCCCATTCGTCGGAATGGGGAACGTGGCAGGCAGCTCAAGCGTGCCGCGCGTTGTGGTCTTGACCGACTTGCGCGGCGGCCTCCAGCCCATCTCTGCGCCCACGAGCTTGATGTGCTCCACGAGCTCGCGGCCGGCCAAGGCCGTGTGCGCCCGGATGAACGAGAACTTGTTGAACTTGGCCTCGCACGAGCCATGAAAGCAGTTCCCGAGGCCGCTCTCGGCGTTCAGGAAGACCTTCCACTTGGATCCGCCGCACGCGGGGCATTCGCGCACGTTTAGCTGCGCGCCGGACGAGCCGTGCGACTCGCGGTAATCGATTCCTTCGCGGTCGAGATAGGAGCCAATGTCCAGCTTCTCGAGCACTTCCTTCAGGTCGTCTGACATAGTGTGATGCGGTATCACACCGCGCCATGTGGTGCAGTGCGATACCGGGATTGGATTGCTGGGGGCTAGTCGGTGCCCAAGTTTTCGACGTTGAACTTCATCTTCTCGGGAACCTGTCGGATGCGCACGGTGAACCCACCTTCCTGGTTCCGGCACGCGGCGAAGTGCAGACGGGCTTCCTTCAGCTTGCGTTCTTCCTCGGTTTTGTTGATGGAAATGACAATGTCGGCGATGCGGATCTTGTTGAAGTCGTCCGCGACGTCCGTCATGGTCGCGACGGCCTTCTTCGCCCCTTCCCGATTGGTCTGGGTCGCGGTCAGGATCGCGAAGTTCTCCACCATTGCCAAGCCGCGGAGGTTGACGTAGACCGCCTTCGAGTTCTCGATGGCGCTGTCGGTCGTGCGCTCGGGCTGCATCAGGTCGGCGTAGTCGACCACCACCAGATCGAACACGATGCCCTTGGATTTGAACCGCTCGATGAGACGGCGCAGGTCCGACACCCGCATCTGGCCGGTCGGGAATTCCTGAACGATGAATTTCCCGGCGTCCGCCATGTAGCGCTTGACCTCGGCCTCGACGCTCCCGGGCATGCGGTCCAGATCGGACATGGTCGTGTCCGAGACGTTGGCGTCGATGCGCTGCGAAATGATGTCCGCAGACACTTCCAGCGTCACGTAAAGGACGTTGTATTTGTAGGCGCTGCCGCACGCCTTGATGCCAAAGTCCAATAGCGCCGACGTCTTGCCCGCCTTGGCAGGCCCCATCAGCACGGACAGCTCGCGCCGGCCCCAGCCGCGGTGATACAGCAGCTTGTCCAGCTCGGGGTCGCCCGTGGTGATGCCGGTGGGCGCCAGCTTGCCCGAGGCCCGGTCGCGGCGGTCGCGGGTCCGGTTCTCGATCATGGCGCCGTAGTCATACAGGCCCATTTCGCTGTGCGCGCCGGTGTCCAGCGCGACCTTCATGCGCTTCTCGACGGCCTCAAAGTCCCGCTTCTCGATCAGGTCGACCGATTCCAGCAGCGCGTTGCTCACGGCCTGGTGCCGCGCGAAGGTCGCGACTTCCTCGACCACCAGATCGCGGTCGGAGATGTCCACCTGAAAAAGGCCAGGCTCTGCGCCGGCAGCCAAGGCGGCCGGGTCGCGGTCCCGAAGCGCCGCGACGATGCCCCTCACGTGCTCTTCCTGAAGCACCTTCTTGACCACGTCGTGGCGGATAAGCGCGGTCAGCGTGGTTCGATCACCCGGAATCTTCCGATACTTCTCGTAGTAGCGATTGGCGATATTCACCAAGGCCGCGTGAGCCGAGCTTTCGAAGTATTCCGGGCGGATCAGCCCCTCGACGCGGCCCACGAAGGTCGGGTCACGCAGGCACAGAGCCGCGATCTTCGCCTGGAAGGCTTCGTCAAACACGTAGCGCTCACTGGCGGGCGACCCCGCCGTGAGGTCCGCCATCGAAGCGCTTGCAGGCAGGAGCTCTTCCTCGACAGCCGGGGCTTCAGCCATTGCAAGTGCCGTCATATCAGTGCTCCGTGACGTCGGCGGGCTTGTCGACCACTTCCATGAAGCTGTCGATCGCATGCTTGTAGATGGTCTCGCGGCCACCGGCATGCAGCACCGTGATGGTGAACTTGTCCTTGCCGAAGATGGTGCCCTGCACCGTGTGGCCGGAGGCGAGCTTGATAATCACCTGGGCGTTCTTGTTCTGGAAGTGCGTCAGGACTGCGTCGTGTCCCGTGGGGCCTTTGCGCTTGGCCGGCGCGTTGCGCAGTGTGGGTTCGCGTCGCGTCTCCGGCGAAGGCTGCGGGGTCGGGCGGCGCGACTGACTTGCGGTCAGCGTGCCCTCCATGCGGCGCCCTTCGGCGAGTTGCTCTTGGCGGATGACGTCGGGATTGCTTTGGTGGCCGTAGCTCACAAGAAACTCCAAAAATGGATGTAGATCAGCGCTGATTAGCGCAAAGGGTTAAATAAGGGCGCGCTTCAGCACGTCGGGGTCAAAGTGTGAAGATGCGACCTCGGCGGTCAGCACACGTTCTCGAACGATCAGACGATTCAGAGCGTGGTGTGCGTGCTCACGTGCCTTCACCTGCTCGATCAGGTATTTCTGATAGGCGAGCTGGTCAGGATGGCCGGTAAAGCTCTCGACCTTGAACCGGGCGTGCTTGGCGAGCTGCAGACTTGCCTGCTTGAGCTCTGCCCAGGCGTCCGCGCAGTCAAGGCACAGCGCCTCGCCGTATAGCTGGTTGGGCCGGGGTAGGTAGTTCCAGCCTCGCTCGTGACACTGCTTGAAGGCAAAGCGCAAGAAGAAGTCGTAGCGGCAGCCGAGCCGGTCCGCGGCCTGGCGGGCACGCCAGAATGCAACGAGTTCGGATGACTTGAAGACGTCTTCGGCTCGCAAGACCTTGACGCGTTCGGCGTCCCGGTAGTCGCGCTGCATTGCATAGAACTCACGATAGACCTGATCGTAGAAGTGAACGAAGAGATAGGTCGCCTGGGCGGGCAACAGGTGGCGGTAGTCGAACCATCGCGTGGTGAGCAAAGAGGGCTCCTCGATCCGCAGCTCCTCGTCGATATTTGCCAGCTCCAGCAGCCAGCTATCGTCTCGGGTAATGTTCTGACCGAAATATTCGGGGCCCATCCATGTCCTCACGCGGAAGAATTTATAGCTACAACTAACATCTTAGGTTTGGGAGGTGCTATTTACTAAGGGAGCGGAGAACTCCCCTAGTAAATGCCTGCAACACCTAGTGAAGCGACGGAGCCGAAGCCGGCATTTCATACGCCTGAACCACTTCAGAGACGAACCCGGAGCGGATAATCTCGTTGCGGTTGAAGCGCACAACCTTGACGCAGGGAATGTGACCCACGCGGGCCGCGGCATCCGCGAACCCGGAGTTGTGAATGTCTTTCTGCGACTCGTCACCGTTGATGATGACCTTGCAGTTCTGGCCCACCCGGGTCAGAAAGAGCTTCATCTGCTCAGGGGTTGCGTTCTGGGCCTCGTCCAGCACGACGATGCAATTCTTGAAGGTGCGGCCGCGCATGAAGGCAAACGGCATGCCCTCGATCTTGCCCGCCTTCAGGTAGTAGTCGACGCAGCCCTTGCCCAGGCGCTCGTTGAGCACATCGCGGAAGGCGGCGATGTAAGGCTCATACTTGTCTTCGATCTCGCCCGGCAGGAAGCCGAAAGACTCGCCGGCGTCCACCGCGGGGCGCGTGATGATGATCTTTTCAAAGGGGTTGCTGTCGCGCAGCAGCAGTTCGACCGCCTTGGCACCGGCCACGTAGGTCTTGCCGGTGCCAGCCGGACCCATGCCGAAGACCACGTCGTAGTGCTCGATGGCCCGCATGTAGTCCCGCTGCTTCTCAGTTTGCGCGACCAGGGGCTCGGCGGAGGCCCGGATGGGAGGAATCGGCCGGTCGTAGCCGAAATCCTGCTCGTGCTCATACTGGGGCCGGCCGCCGGACGCCTTCCTGAACGTCTTGGGCTCGGGCTTCCGCGAAAATTGGTGCTTTCCCATTGCAATTACCGCCGTTTGGGTGAGTGAAAAACTAGGGCTCTGCCTGCATGCGGGCGCGCTGCTTCTTCATTTCGTTCTCGACCCAGTCGATCAGCGCGTTCGTTCGGATCGCCAGGGCGCGGTAAGCGCCGGCAAGCAGAATGTCTTCGCGGATCAGTTGGGACACGGGAACCTTTGACGATTGCGCCCCGTCAGCGGCATCGAGACTTTCAACGCTGAGCGCTGGAACCGGGGCGGGCCGCTGCATCGCCGTCGCGGGCGGGTTCAGGAGCGGCTCCGTAACCTCGGGCGTGGTTGAGCATGCGGACAGCGTCAACAGACAGGTAAGGGTCAGCGCTGCAAGTGCCTTGCGCGCCAGGAGGTTGAGGTTTTGCACTTTGGTCTTCCCTGCCGATGGGCTGGATGAAGGTGACGTGAAGCGCGACGTTCCGCGTCGAGTCGTTGATGGATCCGATCGTCTTGGCGAGGTCGCGTTCGATCCCCTGGTTGAGCACGACCTGCGTCGCGTCCTGGGCACGTGCGGCGGCGACGTCGGTGAGCTTCTGCTCCCTGACCCGGCCCCTCTCGGAGTTGACCCCAAGGCCATAGCCAAGCGCGAAGAGCGCCGCGGCAACCAACAGAGTTCCGATGGCGATCACGACATTGCTTTTGAAGAAGGCGGGGATCATTTGACGGGCCCGTCCTTCGCGGCAGCGCGCGCCAGGAACGCTTGGGAGACGCCCTGAGCGCCCACGATGCCCAGGTAGATCAGCCAAATGTCGTAATCGAGCGTGCCGGCCCACGCTTGCTTGACGAACACGATGGTTGCGACGGCGTGCGCGACGTTCGACCACAGCTTGGTGTGGCTCAGCTTGGTCGGATCCTTGTCGTCCGAAATCAGGTCTTTGATGTGCATGCGACTCCCTTTAGGGCATGAAGACGCGCCGGCCCGAGCGCGGCGGCAAGGTTTGGACGTGGGCCCAGCGCGGCGTCGCGTTGGGGTGCTCCATCCACAGGCCGATATCGATCAGGGCGTCCTGCCCTGCCTCTGTCATGAGCCAGGCATCGAGCTCGCCGTCCGGGTCGGACAGGTCGACCGCTTGGCAGGTCATGTGCTTGGAGAGCGCCGCAGCACCCTTGGTGGCGGCGTTGACGGCCGGCGGGCGCCAGCCAGAATTCACCTTGCGGGCCTTTGCGGCCGGGTTCAGGAAGAAGAAGAGCGTGAGCAGCGCATTCGCGCGAAGAACCGTCTCGGCGGCGTTTGCTCGAAACTCGGGCGTCAACTGGGCGGCATACTGCTTGTCGCGCCCCATGAAGAACTGCTCCAGGGTGATGCCGTTCATGGGCTAACCCCCACCACGCCGAACGCCCACTTGATAACGCCCACCGCGATTGCGATGACCGCGCCGCCACAGACGGCCCAGAACACCTTGCCGACTTTGGTCAGCGTGGCGACTGCCGTGTTGAGCTGTATGGAGGACGTCTCGAGCTTCGTGATCCGGGCGTCGAATTCGTCCGTCCGGTCGTGCAGCCTGCGAATCATGCTGGTCGCATTGGCGTGCTTCTCCTCCAGCACAGCCAGGCGAACTACCGCATCGGCCACCTTCTCTAGCACCGACCGCATTCCTGCCATCGCGTCGTTGAGTGCGTCAATTCGCGCTGCCAGGGCTTGGTTGTCGGACACTGTTTACGCTCATCTACTTCAAATGTAAGAAGATGTAAATAGTAGCCGATGCGGATCTGAAAATATAGTCGTCGCTGATTATTTTTCGGCTTTTATTGCGATGACGCGCCGACGGATGGGGAGGTTGACTTCCCCAAGAGCATTACCCCAGATATCCCGCCGTCCTTCCGGGATGTTGCCGCCCTCAATCCGATATGGCAGGAAGTCAGTCATGACTTCAATCGCAAAGGCAAAAAACGGCACGTTATCGGAGTAGGAGTTGTCGCAGGAGCGCCAGAAGTTCTCTCCTTCCAGGAACATGCAATTGCCCTTGCAAGCCTGCACAACAGGGCATCCCCCGCAGTGGGGCCGGCGCGACCAGTGCGTCGACGTGGCGAGGCTGACACCCCCAATATCGCTGACGTGCCCGAGCTTGTGGCTCACGCCGTTAGGCGCGATCGATTCCGCCGAGACGTTCTGGCACGTGACCACGTTGCCCTTGAGGTCTACCACTATGGTGCTGGGGTGCTCCATGCCGCATTTGGTGCCCAGCACCGCGGCAGGCCGGCCGTGCGCGATCGAGTCCATCCAGTCCGTTACGCGCGACCACACCACCGCAAAATTCTGGATCGTGCCGCGCTGGAGCTGGTCGATGGTCTTGCGGCGTAGGTAGACCTGCTCCTGCAGGGTGTTCAGCCCGTTGCTGCGCCCGGCTTCGTCATAGGCGTCGATGACAGCGCCCTCGCCGATCGGCACGTTCTCGTCGCCCGTCAGTGCGATGAAGAATGCCTGAAGCGCTTCGCGGTCCAGGTTCTCCCGGTGAATCATCGCGTTGAAGCTGATTCGATGACCTGGCGCCAGGCGCTGATAGAGATCCAGGATCGCGGCGCGCTGCGCCGGCACATCCAGAGGATCGGGCCCGCGCACGTGCTGCCCCGGCCCGTCATGGCTGATCGCGATGTGAAAGCCCATCCGGTCAAACCACTCATTGAGATCAGGCGTCAAGAGCGACCCGTTGGTGATGGTCGAAAACATGGCGTCCGGGAACCGCTCGCGCAGCGCCTCAGCAAGCGGGACAAGCGTCTTGATGTAGACCAGCGGCTCCCCACCCCAGAACTCAATTCGGGTAGGCGCCGCAGTCATCCACTGGCTGAGGCTATCCAGGAATGGCGCGATGTGCTTGCGAGAGGTCTCGTCCGCGTGGGGCACAAACCGCTGGCTGCAGTAGTCGCAGGCGTAGTTGCATGACAGGCCCAACTGGATCTTCAGGGTCCGAGGGGCGCTCGACTTGCCGCGCGGTTCCATCTTGGAGAACGGCACAGCCGGCGCCATGCAGTCCGGCACCTCGTTGAACGGCTTCACCGGGACGGGCGAGCCGTCCTCGAAGGTCAGCGCGCTCGTCTGGTTGTCGTAGAGAAAGGTGGCGAGCGCGCCGTCCGCGGCGCGCCGGGCCTTCAGCGTGAAGATCACTGGAGCTTCTTGTTCAGGTGGTAGTTGGCGAGCGCGTCGCGCAGATTGCCTTTGGTGGCCTTGATCGCCGCAATGCTCTCTTCGGGCGTCATACCTTTGACAGAGGACGTCTGCTCAATGGCTTCCTCGAACTCCGCCAGCCAGGCCGGAGCGCCCGCCTTCGCGCTTTTCTGCCGCATAAGCTGCAGGACCAGACCGGTCAGCAGGTCCACCTGCTTCTCGAGCTCGCCGATGCTGTCGAGGGGCGAGATGCGCTTCAGCAGCTCACGGCGCGCGTTCGCGTAGCTCAGGCGCTGCGCGGCAAAGCCCGGAATCACATCGTTCACCAGCCCCGCGGTGCGATCAACACGGTCGATCGAAAGTGCGTCCTTGCCCTCGTAGAGCGTCTCGACAAAGCTGACCACCGCACAGTCCGCCCGCGTCGCGCCCCAGCCAACCTCGATCAGCACACCTTCGCGGCATGCGTATTGCGAGCGCATGAAGGCG
The DNA here is from genome assembly GCF_053543755.1 of Achromobacter semiaridum. NCBI lineage: Bacteria > Pseudomonadati > Pseudomonadota > Betaproteobacteria > Burkholderiales > Alcaligenaceae > Achromobacter > Achromobacter semiaridum. Next base: position 67,751 of record NZ_JBLVOL010000134.1, read on the forward strand.
TCCTTGTCGCGGTTCTCGGCCAGGTCGTCCACGTAGTGGAACTCGCCATACGCGCTGTAGTAGATCGAGCCGATCGCCCAGGGCTTGAAGTGCAAGTCCGGGTTGAGCGTGAGCGTCGCGCGCTTTCCGTCACGTTCACGGTGAAACCGGACCCGGCCGTCGGCGGCGACGATCTCTACGACGCCCTCCATCGCCTCGGGACGCTCCTGGTGGCGCGTGCTTTGAATGATGATGTGCGTGCTCATGCCTTCTCCCGGGCTGCGCGGATCGATTCGCGGATCTTCGCCGCCTTGGTTTCGTCCCATTCAAACTGGGAGTAGTCATACCGCCACTGGTCCATTCCCGCGGCCACCAGGTAGCCGTTGACGATGAGGATCCGGTCGCCGTCAGCGGCGATGGGCAGGTAGAGCTCGGTATTGGGCGGGAAGCCCTTGACCACCTCGGGTTGGCAGTCCGCCCACAGCTTGCCCACGTGCGCGAACTGATGCCCCGGCCCTTCGAGCAAGCTGCCGTTATCGAACAAGCCGACGATATGGCCGCCGGCGACTTCCGCGCGCCAGCAGTCCGGGTCTACCGACCACCACCATTGATCGCCAGAGGGCGCTTTCGCCCATAGCGGGTGCTCGGCGGACCACGCGAGGCTCCCGTCACGGAAGCGATAAATCTCGCGGTGGCTGCCCAGCATGGGCTTGTAGAGGTAGTCGACCGTCCAGGGGCCCGTCGGACCTTGCACACGGTCGCCGGCCTTGATCGTGCTGATTTCCTTCTCCGTGCCGTCCGCCATGAGAACCATCGTGCCCTCGAGGAAGCACGATGCGCAGTTGCAGTTCTGCGCCAAGCAGTTCTTGCAATTCACAATCACTGCGCGCGCGGCAAGAGCGTTTCCAGAACGGAAGGTTTCGATACCGGTGCGAAGGGGAACAACATAGGTGCCGGACGGGCCCGACTCGTAAATGACACCCTGGTCGCCCGTGTAAACGCCATACGGGGCGACGATCGGCGTGCCGACGTTCGCCGACGTCCACACCAAACCGCCGTTCACATACAGGTTCGAGTTCGGCATCACGTAGTTGGTGCCGTCGAACATCAGGTAGCGGCTTTGAGCCGCGTTCATCAGGATCACGCTCGCGTTGCTGTTGCCGTTGTAGCCAAAGAGCCACAGCAGCCCGGAGGAAATGTGCAGGTTTCCATACATCTGGCCGCCGGACAGTGCAAGGCGGGAGCTCAGATCCACCGTCCCCAGTGCCGACTGCACGAAGGCACACGTCGCGATGTGGGTGGTGTTGGTGCCCACGGCCGCGGTCGGGGCGTAGGCTGCCACCTTAAAGTTGGGTGATGTGATCGGAGCGAAGAAGTCGCGGGTAACCCCGCCCAGCAGCTCCGCGTTTAGACCGGTGTTCATGGTCCGGTTGCTCAGCGGGATATTTCCCTCAGCATTGCCGGTGGTCGCGCCTCGCAGCTTATCGGCGTCTAACCCCGAGTTCGCACCCATGTTGCCGGAGTGCCAGATTTGCTGCGCGGCACTCGCAGCGCCCTTCGCCATGTCCAAGTAGAAGCCTTTCCCCGAACCATTGTCGCGAATCAGCAGCCTGTCACCCTTGACGGCAATCTGGACGTGGCTGGCAAGCGTGTTGCCCGATTCGGGCTTAGCGAGCAGCAGCGCGCCGCCGTCGTTGCCCGAGGCGCCGCGAATGAGCACGTTTCGAAGCGTCTCCGCCACGCTCGCGCTATTCGATGCGGACAGGTCGGCAATCAGACCCCAGGTGGGAGTCGAATCCCGAAGAATGTAGAGTTTCAGCAGGTCCGTGCGATAGCACAGCATGCCGATCTCGAGATTGCTTGTTGGGAATGCGGAGCCCGAGCTGCATGAGATTGCCGTGCGCGCGTTGCCCATCAGCAGCGGCAGCGAAGATTGGATCGACTGAGTCGACTGGATTTGGGTAAATTTTTGCATTGAGTTATTCGCCCAGCGTTGCGGCTACGAGCTCTTCCGGAGTAACGGTCCAGGACAGCGCGTCCAACGCGGCGCGACTCGAGGGGGAGTCTTCAACGAGTTCGTTGACTGCATCTTCAAGGCGCTGACGCTCCCCGACAATCAGGGCGGCGATACGCTCAAACATGACGACCTTTGCTGCGGTTCGTCGCATAAATTCATCGATCGTCAGGCCGCGCCGCGCATTAATTTGCTCGCACATAGGGAAGGGGCCGGCTGGGCTTTCGAGCCAGCGATATGCTTCCACAATCTGCTGAGACCATGTCGCGCGCTCAATATCGGGATACTGAGCGAGAAATGGAGCGGACGCCTCCTGGGCGGCAAGGCTGAACGAGGCAATCTTCCGGGCCTTCAGTAGCTCGAACGTCTCCACGGGAGGAACCACGGGCTCGAATGAAGGTGGATCCAGCGGCGGAAGATCGATAGGTTCCGCCGCCGGCAGCTCAGGAAGTGCCGGCATTTCGGGAGGATTCACACTGGACTCCGTGGGTTCGGCGCCAGACACTCCGGACTCTATGGCTTCAGCTTGAGTAATATCAGATTGCAAGGCGCTTCTCCAGGATGGTGATACGGGCGTTGGCCTCTTGCAGCGCTTTCAGGGCGAGAGTGAGCAAGTTCCAGGTATTCGGCTGCAGGGTTCCGTCCGATAGCTCCTCAACGTAGGCAGGATCGATCTTTTGGATGTCCTGCGCGAGCACTCCGAGTTGATGGACCTTTGTGGGGTCATTCCCCTTTCCTTCCGCGCCTTCCTTGAACCTGAAGGAATAGAAGCTCAGCTTGTCAACAACGTTGGTGGCGCTCACCTTCGAAGGCGCGATATCGCGCTTGGTTCGCGCATCGGAAACGAAGTAGTTGGTGCCGATTACACCCGCGTCGGTGTCATACTCCAGATAACCGTTCAACCTGCGCACGCTATAAACGCCGCTCAGGTTCCGGATCAGAGTAACGATCGCGCCGGTCGGATCATGCTTCATGTAGGGCGAGCGAATGTCGTTGCTTGCAAAGCCCACAAATGAGGTGCCATCTCGCATCGGCCGCGCGTTCAGTTGGCTGCTGAGCCAAGTCGAAAGCCAGCCGCCCCAAAGCGTGCCGTTAACGTTTCCATCCCCCGAAAGTGCAGCGCCACCATTGTTTGCATACACCGAGCCGCGGAAGATCCCGTCACCGTTGGAGTTGCGCACTGACATGTTGACCGCAGAGTAGCCGTTGTTCACCACGTCGAATCCCACGCCCGAAACTCGCAGCGTGTTCTCCATGGTGCCAAGCTGTGTCAGCCGGATGGACGCGCCGGCAGCACTCGCGATTGCCACGCTTCCGTTCAAGTTGGACAAACCTGAAACGGCGAGACCGCCGCCGACGGTCAGGGCGCCATTGATTACGCCGCCCTTTTTCTCGAGCGCAGTGCTCATTGGCAGATAGCTTGACGTGGCCGAGTCCCAGTTGTGCCATCCAAGGCCATCGACATAGATGTCGCCGCAATCGGTGGTGGGAAGCCCGGTGCTGGTGCTCCATGCGCTGGTGGATTTCCACGATTGCCACGTGTTGTTCGCGCTGTTTCCGAAGCGGAAGAACGTGCGCGGCTTCTGGCCCGTTACCAGAAGGGTTAGCTCCTGGCTTACCTGCGTCGACGCGCCGTAATAGACGCGCATAAATCCAGCGGATGCCCAATTCGTCGAAAAGGTCGGGAAGTTGGCGCCTACCGCGGCCGAAGCGGTCCACGTGTAAAACGTATTGTCCGCCGTCAGCGTGTTGGCGTCCGTCGCTGCGGTCAGGAACGTATGGGTCATGACGTCGCTGGTGCGGGCCACCTCCCGCCACGGCCCCCAGTTACCGTTGGTCCGGTTGGAGCACGAACGCCAGTAGCGCCGGCCTCCGAAGCCCACAGGCGACCCGCCCTCCACGCCATACACCGTGTATTCCTGCCACAGCAGATTCGCAGCGGCCACGCCTTCAGGGCCGTGGACCTCCAGCAGGCCGGCGAACGGCGCTGGGTAGCTGGTCCCTGCCACAGCGCCAGCGGTAGCGTTCTGCGCATACACGCCGGCGGTGCGAATGTCGTCCAGGCTGTGAGCGGTGGTGGGCAGCAGAATCGTCGAGGGCGCTTGCTCGGCCGGTAGCCGGCCGGTCGAGCTGAGCGTGGCGAACCGTTCCCAGCCGGACCACGTGCCTCCTACCAGGGAACGGAAGAACTGCAGGTTGGAGTTGCTGGCGATGTAAATCTGGTTCGCGCCGGTGGCGGACGTGCCGCCAGGGTATCCGGCCGAGTAGACGATCAGCGTGCCCGACTGACCGATCGGAAAATTGGTGCCCCCGCCCGCAACGCCGGAGGACGCAATGATCCACACGCCGCGTTGCGTGTAAGTGTTCAGGTCCTGGGACGCCGCCATGACCCCCTGGAACATCAAACCGGTGGTGTGATCGACGCCCTCTTTCCACGCCGACCAAGCGGTAGCGCCGGTCTTGATGCGCCAAAACTGTTGGTAGGGCGCATTGCGGGTGCTGAACTGCTGGAGCGTAGCCGTCCCATAGGTGTCCACAAGAAGGAACCCCGAGACGTTCGCCACCGGGTAGTTACTTTCAAGCGTGGCTGCCGCGACGGCGCCCTGGTAGAAAGCTCCAGGCGCGGTGTAAGTGTTGAGATCGTGAGTTGCCGTCGGCAACAGGGCAGCCAGCGGCAATTGCTCACTAAGATGCCGACCGTCTTTGTCCAGCGTCGCCACGCCTTCCGCAGCGCCCTTTTCTGCCTTGGGAATAGCTGCGCCAGCAAGCTCGTGCGCGCTTCGGTCGTTGTCGAGCAGAATGCTCAGCGAATCCCGAACCGCGGTAGTCTTGGGAATATCTTGGAATGCCATCTTTTAGTAGCCGTGTGCGGCCCACGTTGCGACGCCGGTCGTGAACGTCCCTTCTCGGGCGTCCTCCAGCACGAACGTGAAGCCTTCTGTCGAGACGGATGTGATTCGGGGAACGGCGGGCGCGCCGACGCCGCCGCGGATCGCCATCGTGATTTCGGGCACGATGTGGAACTTGCGTTGGAAGGTGACGATTCCGCCAACGGCGGGGACATTTACTGATGTGCTGCCGCGTTCGACGAGGTCGGGGATGTCTACGGTGACCTGCATGCTGGCGAGCATCCCGCGGTCCGAGTTCTTGCTCTCGATCACGGTGCGGAACATCGCCTCGCGATACTCGTAGTCGCCAGGAATGAAGTCGCGCCAGCGCTCATAGCCCGGCACGTTTCCGTAGGCGACGAGATTGGCGAACCCAGCTTCGTCAATGATCTCGGTGGACAAGATCATGTCGCTGACGATCATGTCCGCTGCACGGCGGATGCCGTCGTAGATCGTGACGAACTCGCTCACCGACAGCTTGACGTTGCGCTTGCCCGCCTCCGCCAGGGAGAAGCGCTCGTCCAGGTAGCGCCGGAACGTCATCGTCTTGCTGAACTGCTCATAGAAGCTCAGAGCTCGTCGCACATCTTTGCGAATCGCACGGACAGACTTGCTCGCCACGCCCAGGTATTCATTTTTCGTGAGCGTCGACTGGCGATGCCAGGCGCTGCCCATATAAATGAGCTGGAACAGCCTCAGCGTAAAGTCGGATGTGCGACCAAACCGCTCGCCAATCTGCAGATCGCGCAACACCGCCTTGGCGAGATTTCGCGCGCCTCCGTCGGCAACCCCAAACGAATCGGCAAACGGCAGAACCACCTCGTTCGCCTTGCGCTCAGCAATGGAGAACGTCTCAACAAAGCTGAGCATGAAGCCGATCAGATCGGTGTAGGTTTCCCCGATGCTCAGGGAGCGTCTGCTGTCGATGGCGACGTGCTTGGTATACGCGTCGGAGATGCCGAAGCCATCTTTGTCCTTGAGCAGGACAGCACCCTTTTCGACCCGACCGGCGATCTGAAGCGCCTGGCTGAACTCACGGGCGAAGTCGGCCGTGCGGTCCAATCCATCATTCAGCGCCAGGGCTTCGTGGGGAGCCTTCTCGAAGCCTTTGCTTTGCGCGCTTGCAACGCCGAGCGCTTCGGACGCAGCCACCGTGGCATTCAGCGCCGGCGATTCAGCGAGCGACAAAAGCTCAAAAACTGATTTCTCAGCTTGCCGGGTTGCCCGATCCTTGAAGGCAAGCCCTTCTAGGAATTGAACGGCCGCCGATTTGCGAGTCACGCCATATACGCCGAAGGCTTCGGCACGCCGAAGCACAGTCGACAGCCCGCGACCTTCGGCAACTCGCAACGATGTCGCGGCGGACGCCGTGTAGGAGAGCACCGCCAGAGACTGCACTTCGCGGTCGCCCATGACGGCATCGTCCCAAGCGAACCCCGCGGTCTCCCACGTGTAGGCTTGTCCCTCCGCGACGCTTACCGATGCCGTCATTACTCAGCGCTGACTATTAGCTCATCGTAAAGGTGAACACGACCGTCAGCGTATCGTCGGCGCCCTTATTCACCACCGGGAAAGTCACGCGATCAAGCATGGTGCCGTTGGTCGCTGCATTGAAGACGCCCGCTTCGGTGATGGCGCCCGTCGCCACCCCGGGATTGAACACGGAGGTGAACGTGAAGGTCTTCGTGCCGGCGGTGTGCGCGTAGGTGGCGACCAAGCGCTCGATCTGGCTCACCAACGTGGTGTCGGCGGGCAACGGTGCAGCGGTGCCCGCACCGACGCCAATGTGACTGAGCACGGCAGGTCGCCCGCTGGCACGGCCGATCGCGTCTGCGATCAGGTCAAAGCCGACGTTGACGATGATGTTGTCCTTGTGCGTCAGCTCAACCGAGCCGTCCGCCTTGACCAACGTGGCGCTCATCGCACCGTGCATCTTGAATTTGTCTTGAAAACGGTCGGACACGCCAACTCCAGAAGTCGTAAGTTAATGTAACAACGCCCCGGATCATATCGGCCGGGGCTTTCTGTGTCAATAGTCAGCGCTACATAACATCACACCTACCAAAACAGGTCGAGTTGGTTGAAGGCTCCCAGCGGCGCGAAGTCTTCTGAGCCCGCAGCGGTGGCGCCGCCAATCTTGCCAACGAAGAGCCGGCGGTCCGTCAGGGTCTGCACGATGGAGATCACGATCACGTCGCCCACCTCGATTGCCAGGCGCGCTGCCACGCGGCGGTTCGTGTGGTCCGTGACGTAGAATTCCTTCGCCGCCTCGCTGTAGCCGAGCGCCAGGAAGCGGCTGCTCGTTTGATGGGACAACTTGGCGATCTCCCGCTCGTTGCTCTTGCCCACGACCTTGGGCTTCACCGTTAGGGTGTAGCTGAAGCTGCCATCTACCGCGGCGCCCTTCCATCCCACTTTCACCTTGTCCCGCACGCGCAGACCGTTTGCGAACCGCGCCTGGTCGTAGGATGCGTTTTCCGAACGGTAAGGAAGGCGGCCGGCCACCGATGCAAGCGTGTCGTTCAGTCGCCAGCCGTCGACCTCGTTGTTCGCCAGCCCAACCCGGCGCGCGATCTGGTAGCGGCCGGTGACCGATTCGATATCGCCGCCAGGCGCCCACCCGCGGATCGCTTCGGGGTCGTCCCACGCAAACAGGGAGGTTTCCCAGGTCATCAGGTCGGTGTCCGCCACCACCGAGTTCAAGCTGGCGAAGATGGAGTTCTGAGCGCGGTAGGTATCCAGCAGGTCCACGGAGAACATATATTCGCCACGGGTCGCGCCGTCGACCATCATCAGGTCGTAGCCAACCTGCTTCATGTTGAGCTTGTAGCCCGGCCAGTCGAGCAGCGACTCCTCCGTGGTGAACACGATATTGGAGTCCGTCGGCATCGCGATGTTGGTCGACACGAAGGTCGCCAGTTCGCTCGGAATGCCGGGGCTGGCGACGGCCTTGATCCAGAACGTCCGGTTCCCGATGGTTCCCGAGGGGATCGAGTGGCTGGTGGCCTTCACCTCTGCGAGCATGATCCCCGTCGCCCAGGTCTCGCCCTCGCGGATTTCGTAGTGGCTGATGTCCACCTCTGGGTTGGCGTTCCAGCGCAATTCCAGACGCAGGCTCGACTGGATCACGTCGAAATTCTCCACCGGCGCGGGCGCTGCCAGCACGAGTTCAAAGGTGCTGACGTTGTCGGAGAACACCCCGTCCGCGTTGATGGAGCGGATGTGGTAGTAGTATGTGCCCGCTTTGTCCTGGTCGTGCTGAACCATCGTCCCCTGAAACTCGGCGATGATCACGTCGGACGTGTCCCACGACGGACCCACCCTCACCTCATAGCCCGATACCGCGATGTCCGTCACAGCGTCCCAGGTGAGGACCAAGTCGTTGGTGCGCTTCTGCACCTTGAAATTGGCGACGTCGCCGGGCGCCGACGTCCTGCCCACCGTGGTGTAGAACGCCTCGAACATGGAGCTGCGCTTGCCAAACGTGTTCTGGGCAATGATGCGGATCTGGTGCTGGCCGGCGCGCACGTTCGGGAGCGTCAGCATGGGGCTGGACAGGGTTACTGTTTCCCAGTTGGTAGCGTAGGTGCCCAGGCGCCGCCAAGTCACTTCGAAGAACTGCGCGCCGCTCGCCCACGACATATCGAGGGAGATGCCCAGCACGCCCGGGGCCACCACCACCGGCGTCTCGTAAACCTTGAAGTCGGTCACGGGATTAACGGTGTTGGTGTCGATCAGGCTGTTCTTCGGCTTGTCGAGCTTCAGCCCCTTTTCGACCGCGTCGAACTTGCTGGGGTTGTGCTCGAGCACGCGCAGGCGAAGCTCAGTCGGCTTGTCCCCTTGGGCGACATTTAGCACCCGCGCGAGGATCGGCTGCAGGTCCGGCTGCGCGATGATCCAGATCGCGTTGGGAACCGGGTCCGCCGTCAGAGGCGAGGCCCAGGAAACGGTCGTGTGCTCGCCCATCGATTCGGAGATGTAACGCTCCGCGTAGGTGCCGTCCGGCATGCGGATGGAGATCGAGGCGCCAGGTCCGAGCAGCGTCACCGGTGCGTCCAACTCGACGCTCGTCGCGGTGAAGCTCCTGACGCGGCCGCTCATGCGGCTGCCGGCGATCGTCGTGTCGTGCAGCTTGATGATGTCGCCCGGCAGCAGGGTCGCTGCTTCCATGCCGGTGTCGAACTGCCAAATCTGGTTCTCGTAGTGCTCCGTGTAGAGCGCCCAGCGCCCCATGCGGGCGGCCTGCCCGCGGCTCGCGCAACCGAACGCCGTCAGGTCCAGCACGCGATAGCCGTTCAGCTTCTCAATGAGCTCCTGATCTTCGATGATTTCGGTGTTCTGCTTGAATCGCTGGGTGCGGTCGTTGTATTTCACCCGCACCGCGCTGTGGCGGTCGTCTCGCTCAGTCCCCGAGCGCGACAGCGATCCTTCAACGATGTTCGCCTGGGAGAACACCATGACCGGGGAACCCGGGCGGTCCTGCATAAAACCGATCTCGGATCCGTTCCAGAATGGGTTGCCGCGGAACACCGAGCAGATGTCCTTGATGACCTGGAAGGCTTGCGCCTGGGTCTGGATCATGGTGTTGATCGAGAATCGCGGCTCGGTTCCGCCGAAACCGTCGCTCACCAGCTCGTCGCAATAGCGCCCGATGGTGTAGAGCTCGGCGATATCGACTTGGTCTTCGTCGATGTAGTTGCCGATCCCATAGCGCTTGTCCGTGAGCACGTCGAACAGCACCCAGGCAGGACAGCCTGAAATCGCCATCTTGAACGTGCCATTCCAGTTGCCGACGTAGGTGCGCGACACCGGGTCATAGTTGGACGGCACGCGGATGTATTGCCCGCGCACGAGGTAGGATCGCGTCGGAATCGACGAGAAATACTTGGATGCAAGGCGCAGCGCGAAATATGCCGACCCCGGGTAGCACATCCGGGACTCGACGATTTCCACAAAAGCGTCCAGCCAGGTCTCGTTCTGCGTTGCCGTCTCGGTGCTGTCCGGCGTTTCCCGGACAGTGCGAATCGTCCAGTAGCTCGCCGCCTGGCCGTTGATCGCGTTTCTGGGCAACCGCAGCAGATGCTCGAACTGCGTGCGAGAGCGAGCCTTGAACGACTTGCTGATCGACGCGCCCAGTTGCTGATATGGGCCGCCGTTCACAGCGACTTCGAAGTGGTAGGCAACCGACGCGCCGTGCATGTCGCCGTTCTTCTTGTCCTGCGTGGTCATCTGCGGGAACGCCATGATCATGCGGACGGTGTCACACAGCGGGTTGTTGATCGAGATCACCGCCGGCGACGTCGTCTTCACCTGGACGTTCACGGATGTCGGGGACTCGATGTCCGAGAAGCCCGGGATCGGGGTCTGGTCGAGCGTCCCAGGGCGGAAGTCCCACACCACCCCTTCGAAGTTGTAGCTACCGTCCGCGTTCTGCAAGGCGGTGTCGTCGAGGAAAATCGACTGCGCCCCGTTGACCAGGCCGCCCAGCACGCCCTCGGACACGAGGTCGAGGATGGCAACCTTCTGCTCGCTCTGCGCGCTATCGGGGTCTTCAACCGCTACGCGGGCTTTGCCGCCGCCGCTCTTGCCACCGCCGCCGGCGCCGATAATGTCTTCAATGTGCTCGAGAATTGGCATTTACATCAACTGGTCAACGGAAAGGGATGCGGAGATGCAGTGCGAGCCCACAAGGACTTCATCCCCGTAGATGAGCGGCACCGGGACGCCCTGGGCCTCGGTGTTGGTGGGCCCGTTGAAGAAGTAGGACGTCTTGTCCTCCCGCTTCGACTCCGAAGAGCCGCCGCCGGAGGACGTCAGCAGCCCGACCAGGCCGCCAAGGGTCAGCGAGGCGCCGACCGCGAACATCATGGTCCAGCCGGCGCCAACGCCCGCGGGGTTGTAGGTGATTGCGGAGACCACCAGCAGCACGACGCCGACGACGATTCGCGCCGCCGCGCCCGCGCCTTCGATGACCGGCTCAAAGGTGATCGACACCGGTCGCCGCGGCAGGTGCGAGATCGCGTCGTCAGAGCACTCGAGGGTGGATCCATCCTCGAACTCGACGGAAACTGTGTAGAGGCTGTAGATGTCCTGGTGTTCGGCCATCCACTTGATGAACTCGGGCTCGTTGGCCCGCAGCAGCTTCAGCGCCTGGCGGGGCGTCTTGGCAGCGAGCTCCCACTCCCGGCCAAATCGGGCTCCCAGCGCGCCTTCGAGATAGACTTTGGTCAGTTGCATAGCGACTCGTGGCGGAGGTGATGCGTCACATACTTCGAGCGCGTCCCGAAGACGTCGATCGAGGAATTGCGGCCGTGGTTGTGATGCAGGATCCTGTCGTCGCCGATATAGACGGCGCAGTGGTCCGGGCGGTTACCGTCGAGCACCTGCATAAACAGGATGTCGCCCGGCAGGAAGACCTTCTTGCGGTCGGTCAGCAGCACCAGTCCCTCGTCGACGTAGGCGTCCGTGTCGAACAGGTGAAATCCGGGCGTGCCGTCGGCCTGGGTATAGGGGTAGCGATTGAGGAGGACGTTGTGCTCGCGCGCCATGTAATCGACGACCAGCGACCAGCAGTCGAAGCAGCCGGCGACGTAGGGACGCCCCTCGTAGGGCATCTGGAAGCCCTCGGGCGTGTAGACGCCGTGACGAGCAAACTCGAACTTGCCGTCGGCGGTCTGTGTCAAACCCTGGATCAGCCACGGAAGATGGGTCGCCTCGATCCCGACGCGGTCGGCGTCCGAGGGGTCGCTCGTGCGCCCGGGATGGGTGTGCCACACGCCCAGAATGGTGCCGCGCGCCTGGGCTTCGATTCGGTCCTCGCGTGCGATCCTGAAATGCTGCAGCGGATCTTCGTGGCGGTTCTTCACCTCGACCGCGAACGCCTTGCTTCCGTTCTGCACGATGAAGCCGCATGCCTCTTCGGGATACGCGCGCACCGCGGCCTCGCGCACGGTTGTCAGGACATCAGGACTCATAGCGACGCGCTCCGGGAAAGCCGCCGAAGCGGATTGGCTGCTCTTTGAAACGGACGCGACAGTCGGTCATCGTCTTGCCGCACTTGTCTGCGGAAGCGTCCCACTGCGGAATCTGGTTTTCGTCGTAGTAGAAGGTGCCGGTCCAGCCGCACTCTGCGCCGCGGTATCGAAACGCGCAGGAGTTTTGAAGCACTTGACGGGCGGGGATCGTCGCGTTGCGCAAATCGAATGCGCTGACGAGTTCCCACTCGATCATGTATTTTGTTTCGTTCGTCTTGCGGTTGATATACCAGAGCTGGTCCGGGTAGTTCTCGTGCGGGTTCGCTTCGGGGTTCCCGTTCGGAAAGTTCACCGCGTCGAGGAATCGGGCGTGCGTGCGCTTGCGGATGATCTTGCAGTTGACCAAGTCGTCGTTGTTGCGCACCTCAGCCGAGAACAGGCCGTCGATGTTGGCCACCCGCACCTTTGGACGCGGCGTCGTGCCGTCGGTGTTGATATCGAAGCCCTCGGCTTCGATCGGCAACGGCAGATACTGCTGCCCCTGCCAAACAATGGGCTGCGTCAGCTTGTTCGTGCCGGCGTGCCAATAGGACTTGTCCCCATTGGGCAGATTGGTCATGTCCAGGATGAACAGTTCGATCAGCGCGGTCGGCGCCAGCGACTGCATTTCGGTGGTGATTGAGCTCATGCCTCGAACACCTCCACGAAATCAGCGCTGATGACGTGCAGCCCCTTTTTCGCCTGTGCCTCGCTCCACTCGGCGCACTTGTAGTTCGCGGTGTTGCCGCGCCCATCGGTCCAGGTGAAGGCTTCCACTCCGCCGCGTGCCAGCAGGAAGTCGCTGATCTTGCCGGCCACTGCCCACGGGTAGGTGAAGGTGACGCTCCACGTGCGCGGCGCGGAATTGATCCCCGTCGCGACCCGCGCCTCGTAACCGTCACCGTATTTCGTGGTGTTGACAGAGGGCGTGCGCTTGACGGTCGCGCCAAGATCAGCCGCCCAGGGAAACACTGGCTTGCTCATCGGTTTTTGCTCAGAATGCCGCCGTTGCGAGTGGCGTTGTTGATGCGGTCGTCAACCAGCGAGACGATCTGGTTCGCCATGCTCGACCAGCGATCCGTGTCCATTCCGCTCTTGGACGTGCTGGCCTGGCCGTTCTCGTTGACGTTGATGCTGATGTTCACGATGTTGGCGCCGCCAGTGGCGCCCTTCATGTCGCCCTGCATCGTGACGGGGATGGAGCGCCCGTCCGGCAGCGGGACGTAGGCTTCCGCCATCGAGCCCTCACCAAAGAGCGCGAGCTGCGGCCTGGTCGCAATGCCTCCGCGGGCATACTTTTTAAGAGGCACCGACCCGGCACCGGTCATGATCCCGCCATCGGCGAAGGCAGCCGTGGCGGTGCTGGTGGCGGCAGCGGTGGTGGCGGCTGCCGCCAACGCGTAAAGGCTGGCCGAAGCGCCTTGCAGGGCGATCGACATCAGGAACATTTCCAGGGTTGCCGAGGAGGTCGCACTCAGATTCGCGGCGTCGGCGGCCTGATCGGTCAGCATGCCGGCAACGGTTGAAACGGCGCTTGCGCCAACCGCGTCGGTCAGGCCGGAGGTCGCCACCGTATTAGCGATGAAGCCGGACGAGACGCCGATCGTGTCCTTGCCCAGCATGTTGAGCGACGAGGTCAGCGCGGAGGCGGAATTGCCGGCTCCGGCAATGGCTTTGGCTGCAGCGCCCTCTGCGCCCGTTCCTGCCATGGCGCCGAGGACGTTGGAACCGATCGTGCCGGCGGCGCCCGCAGCGTCTGCGGCAGCGGTCGGCGCACCGGCGGCGCCCGTCGTGTTCATGCCCAGCATCTGCTGGACCTTCGACACGGCAGACGACAGCCACTGCGTGAAGCCGCCCGTGCCGGCGCCATCCGGGCTCGTCAGACCCTTGAACAGTTGCCCGAAACCGATCTGGCTCATGAACCGCGACGCGTCGGTCAGCATGTTCGCGAGCATGTTGCGCCACTCGAACTTGCCGGTCGTGGTGAAGTTGACCCACGCGTCCATGCCCTGCTGCGCCCAGTTGTCCGTGATGTGGTTCATCTGGCCGTAGACGTTGGTCCATTCCTGGAGTGTTTGCTCCAAGAGCGGCCGGGCCTCGTTGTATTGGCGCTGCGCAATCTGCTGGCGGTAGGCGAAATAGTCGGCGTCCGCGCGAGCCATCAGCTCGTTGGCGTTCTCCTTGTCTGCCACTTCCTTCGTCAGCTTGTCCCGACGCACCTTGTATTGACGATCCAGCTCCGCGAGTTCTCGCTGCTGGGTCGCCCGGAGCCGGTCGTTCTCGTATGGCATGAGATCGATCGTCAGGTCTTTGGACTTCAGCTTTAGCTGGGAGACGAAGTCGAGGTAGTCGTTGACGGCTTGCTTCGAAATGAGCGAAGCGGTCTTGGTGCGGAACTCGTCGGACGCGCGCCCGGTCTCCGTGAGCGTCTTGCCCAGCGTTTGGATTGCTTGCTCAAGCTCAAAGACCCCCGTCTTCGCACTTTCGGCGCTCAGAGGGTCGTCGTAGCGCGCGACCAGTTCGGCGCGCGTGGTCTTGATCTTTTCCTCTTCCCGATTCAGGGAGATGAGCGACTTGGCGAGCCGGTCGACCTCCTCCTTCTGGGCCTTCAGGCCGGCGAGCGCGCCGAGCTCGCTATCGGATGCTTGCAGGTTCCCGTTGTCGCGGTCCGCCTCCAGTCCAGCGAGCACCGAGTCGTAGAGGCGCTGGTAGGTCACAACCCCTTCGTTGAGGTCGTCCAGGCGCACCATCGCCTTGTCGAGCGAGGAAGACGCCTTGTCGATGGCCTTCGTGATGCGGTCGCGCGGATCCTTGGGCCCCTTCTTGCCCTTCTTGTCACCCAGGATGACGTTGTCGGCGAAGTTGTATTCCGCGTTCTCGCGCATCGTTTGGTTGGCGAGCAGCTTCTCGTTCAACGTCGCGACGAATGCGGCCTGGGTGCCGATTTCATAGCGGTCCGCACCCGACTTGGTGAGGGATTCGAGCTGCCGCTTCGCCTCCGCGGCCTGCTTTTCGAGCAGGGTCTGCTCCTGCTTGGCCTGGTCGAGCGCCGCTTGGCGCGCGAGATTGGCATTCGCTTTGACCTGCGCTTCGTATTCCTTGGAACCCTTCTTCAGCGTCGCGAGCTTCGCGTCGCCCTCCGTCTTCGCTGCGACCAGCGCGGCGTTGGAGGTGTCCTTGACCGCCTTGAGTTCCGCGTCGACGCGAGCGCTCAGCGTGGCGGCACGTGCTTGGCTCTCATTGCGAATGGCGTCGTTCTCGACCAGGATGCGCTGCTTCTGCAGTTCCTGCAGTTCCTGCTCGGTCTGGATCCGCGCACGCTCCTGCGCGAGCGCCACCTCATCCGCCGCACCGCCCCGGAGCCCCGCAGCCTTCTTCACGCCGGTGGGCAGGTTCGGGCGCGCGGCTTGAGCGTCGGTGATCGACTTGAGCTCTGCGCGCTTCGCCTCGATCTGCGAGTCGATGTCGGCAACCGTGGACTTGTCCGATGTGCCGCTGTTGATTGCGTCGCGCACCCGCTTGAGTGCGCGCTCGCCCTTGTTCGCCCAGGCGTCCCACATCGTGGCGCCAACGGTCAGCGCAAGGGTGACCATGCCCAGCCAGCCGCCGAGGGCGTTGAACACGAACTGACCAGCGCCCATCGCGCGGGTCATCAGGCCGATGTTCTGGCTTGCCTTCATGGCGGCATCGGCCACCTTCAGCTTCTGAGCCGCGGTCTTTTGCAGTTCACCCCGCTCCTTGAGCAGGGCTGAGCCGACCTCGCGCTGCTTGGCGATAAGCAGGTCGTTCGCCACGAGTTGAGCCCGGATGGCCTCGACCTGGACGTCGTTCGCCATGATGTTGCGGTCATACTTCGGATTGCGAGACGTCTGCAGCCGGCGCTGCGTGTCCGCCTCAAGCTGGGCGATGTGCCGGTGATACTCGTCCCGGGCGGCCCTCAACTGGCGATACGTGTCCTTTTCGTTCACGACCCGGGCCGCATTGAGCCGGACAGCGTTCTGCGCCTGCACGTTGGAGATCGCCGCCTCGGCAGACGCCTTGTCACGGTTTTCCTGGACGCTCTGCAGGAACGCCTTCTGACTTTCCTGGAAGGTCTTTGCGACGGCCGCGCGGTAGGCGTTCACCTTGTTGACCGCCCAGAATGCCGCCATCGTCGAGACCAGGGTCTTGACCACGCCGCCATACTCGACCGTCATGTCGACCAGGCTGCGCATGCCCCGGACGACGGAGGCCAGGTCTCTGCCGAGTTCCTGGGCGAACTTGCGTGCGTCGTTGCTACCCAGGTAGTCGGTCAGATCCTGCAGTTGCTTCTTGACCTCGGCGGCGAACTCGCTCTTGCCGGTGTCATTGAGCAGCAAATCCCATTCGGTTTTGAGCTTGGACGTGATCCCCGTCCAGGTGCCCATGAAGTCCTTCGCAGCGCCGCGGCTTTCGAAGTTCATCATCGTGAACATCTTGCGCAGCGCGCTCGTGGACTCTACGGTCCCCTTTGACACCGCAGCCGTCAGTTCGGACATGGTCATGCCCATGCCCTCAGCCATCGACCGCATGGCGGTCGGGACCGCTTCGCCGAGCTGCTGGCGAAGTTCTTCCATCGAGATGACGCCCTTGCCGGCCATCTGCTGGATGGCGATCGACGCCCGCTTGAGCGTGTCACTGTCGCCACCGAACCGGGCGACGGCATCGATCAGGGCTTGCATCGAACCGTTGGTCGGATCCAGGCCGGCCGACTTGAACTTGACGAACGAGTCGGTGATGGCTTTGATCTCAAACGGCGCGGACTTCGCCACGTCGATGATGTAGGCGAAGCTCTCGCCGCTTTCCTTGATCTTGCCGGCGGCCGTCGTCGCCGTGCTGAGGCCGTTCAGCAGCGTGGTCAGACGCTCGAATTCGCCCGTGGTCTTGAGAATGGACCGGGGCAACGACAGGAACACGTCGTTGATGTCCATGAGGGCAAAGCGCACCGCCGCCGCGGTCATGACCACGTGCCGAAACGCCGTGCCCAGGCCACCCATGCGGGCTTCTACCCGGTTCGCGGCGGTAGCGGTGGACTGCAGATCGCGCTGAAGTGCTGTGAGCAGCGAGCCTAGACGCTTGGTGGACACCGTGAACTCACGGTCGTCCATCGTCAACTGGATACTGATTACTTTGTCACTCATCGCGCGCTGCTCGTCTACCCTTTAGCGGAATCGCATGTTTTTCAGCTCTTGCCAGCCCGCCTCGTCTCGCTCTGAACTGATCGGGAGTCGGTCGAACTTGAATGGCTCATCGAATTCGCGAACCAAGCGGTCGCGTTCTCGAGTGAGTTGGTCCTGCTTACTGGTGTTCGCAGCCAGCAAAACCGCGAGGTGTCGAAGGTCTTTCTGCGCGCTGATGCGGTCGATGTTTCGGTTCAGCATCCAGAAAGTGCGGATGGGGAGAGCCAGTAGCTCTGCCCGGGAGAGCCCGTAGAAGTGAAGGACTCGGGCGTAGACGAACCCGAAGTCCAACGACTTCAGTCGGGCTTTTTTTCGGAGGGGGCCTCCGCGTCGCCGTCTTCGGTCGCCTTTTGGGCGCCGTCGGCGAGCTGGCCTTGCAGGAACTGGTTGATGGCGCGGATCTGGGCGGGACGCAGCGCGCCCAGGAGCTCTCGCGTCAGAGACGGCACGGAGCGCTGGATCTGCTTGATCGTCAGCTCGATCTGTTGGGCAACGTCGTTCGGATCGGTCTTTTCGAGTTCCCGGGCGTCGCGCATCGTGTCGATGAAGCCGTCCACGTCGAGCTCCTTGACCGGGTGCTCCTTGCCCTTCAGCTTGATGCTGCGCAGGGGCGCCGAAATTTCGTCGAGGTTCAGGAATTCCATAGTTCTTGCAGTTCGGTATTTGGTGCCGCGCGGGCGGCTAAGGCCCCGACTTGGTCATATTTGGTTACATGACAGGCGCAAGTCGGGGATGGTTCGCGACGCCTTACAGGTCGACGGCGGTCGTGTCGCCGGCCACGAACAGGCGGCCGTCAGCGTCGGGATATGCCTTGAACTCGACGTTGTAGATGCGCTCGTCGTCCAGCATGTAGCTGTAGTTCAGCGCGCCCGCGGTGCCGGCGCGGTTGACGGTGAAGTCGTCGCTCTTGTCAGCGGCATCCTTCGCGATGGGATGCAGATTCAGCGTTTGGGCGAAGTCGAGCAGGTTCAGGCCGGTGCCGGTGGGCACTTCGACCTTCTTCTTGGTCGGGTCAGTGCTGTCGGTGATCAGCTTGGCGCCCGGCATCACGGCAACCATGTTTTCCAGGGTCGTCTCGGCCAGCGGCACCTTGACCGTGCAGGTGCGGCCGATGATGTATTCGTTGATCGGCGTGTTGCCCATCTGGTCCACCGTGACTTCGTGGGTTTCGGTTTCCACCGTCACTTCCACGCCGCCCTTGGTGAAGCCCAGATCGACGCTGTTGAAGGTGACTTTGCACACTCCCAGCTTCACGTTCTTGGCATCGCCGTTGGAAGAAGTAGCCATCAAATTTCCTTTGCAAAGTATAGTCAGGCTTGACTATTGAAGTGTAACATAGGCAATCCGAAATGTAACAGCGCATTCGTATTGCTCGCCGGGAGTCAGCGGGTAAGAACGGGGAACTGACGTGGGCCGCATCTGCTTCACGAGGTAGCGTTCGCCCAAGGGGGTCTCCACCTTGAAGGTCAGCGCTGACATACCATCCAGAGCAAGCCTCTCCGCGTCTTGAGCGGTCTTAGCGCGCGTAAGCAGTTGCACCTCCCCGGTGTGATAGCCCTCAATCTCCCCATCAATCGCTACGCCTTCGGGCGCCAGCTTGATGAATGAACCGGTGATGACGTTCGCGGGCATGTATTCGGCGAATACGCTGGGCAGTGCCTTTGCGCTGCGCGCGGGCTTTGCCTGCAGGTTCTTGAGGTATTCGGCGAGCTCGATTTGAATCATGAGTTCTTCACCTTCTTGGCGACCTTCGCCATGAATTCGGCGCGGCGATCAGACAGCGCCCGGGTGAGGAATTTGCCGCCCACCTTCTTGCCACCTGCCCGCTTCGCCTGAGACTTCGGGCCCAACTGGAAGCGCTTATCGTCAGGACCGGCGCTGCCATACGGGTAGAGCGCTTCGTGCATCAGGAGCGCGTAGTCCCCGACCGCCTTGTCGCCGCCGGCCGCAACCGACTCGTCCACGAAGACCGTGACCTCGCGACGCCCGTTCAGGCCCGTGTTTGCCTCCTCGACCTGGATTGCGTCCTCCAAGTTGCCCTTGTCGACCGGTGCGTAGTCGCGGGCGAGTTCGGCGATCTTCTTGCCCTCCTCGCTCATTACGGTCGCGACGCCGCGCGTCACGCGCTCGCCGGTCTGCTTGATGCTGATCTCCAGCCCCTTTCGGTTCATGGAAACCTTGCTGCCGCCCTTAGCCATGTGTCGCCTTCACTTCGTAGTGCTCCGGGCGCCCAACGGCATCCCGGCGCAGTTGCACCCCGGTCACTCGGAAATTCTTGCCGTCCAGCTCGACCCGATCGCCGAAATCAACCTGGACGGTCAAAGGGAAAAGCAGATGGGCGAAGCCGCTGATTTCCTCGGCATGGCCCTGGGTGCCGCTGAAGCTCCCTCCAATGGGGAGCTGCCCTGATCCGGTTTCGATCTTGAGCACCTCGGCCTTGACCTTCCGCGGGGCGCCATAGACGCCCTGCCCGCGCACGTCGAAGTCAACGACTTTGCGGAGCTTGCACGTGACGCGGCCGATCATGCGGTGCGCCCCAAACGCATGCGGTTCAGCACCCACTTCGACATTTCGCGCATCGCGCGCGCGCAGATGGGGCGCTCGATAGCCTTGAGGTTCGCCCGGTAGAAGTGCTTCGACTCCCCGGTGGACTTGCTCACGATGCCGGCCCGGCGAATGTCCCCGATCTCATCCCCGCCGAGAATTGCGTCCGCCTCGATCACTTGGGCACGGCGCAGGGCGGTAACGAAGTCGTTCGGCAGAGCACGCCACTCATCGAGAGTGATCTGCGTCAGGTCGCGCACCAACACAACTTCCTCTAGGATCGACTGGTTGCCGTCATACACGTAGCGGTAGCGCATGCGGGCGAGGTTCAGGCGCGCCTGCACGAGAGCGGTCACTCGATCTCGTTTGGGCGCGCGGGTCCAGCCCGGAATGTTGGGGAGGTCGCACGCCGCCATCACCGCCTGACCGTAGGTCTGGAAGCTGTTGACGTGCTCGGCGAGCACTTCGGCGATCTCGACGATGTAGTCCCACGCCTGCCTGATGGTGCCGCGCGGCGTTTTGAGCACCAGTTCGACCTGGCGCAGTTCCCGCACGAGGCCGGGCGCCACGCTGTTGAATTCGGCGGGGATTTCGATGACAGCCACTTCGGCGTCCGCCGCCACCGGCTCGGGCAATTCCGTCAGCGGGATGAGCTCTTGGCCGTCATGGTCGGTCAGACGGTAAGAGGCTTCATCTACCACGATGAGGTTGCCCTCGGCGTCGAAGAGGTCGAACCGAGCGATCACGAGCGTGTCGGCAGCGAACGCGGACATGGCTTAGACCTCGCCGTCGACGACGGTCGTGATGTCGTCTTCGGATTCGCCGACGCCGTCGGCATTCCCGCCTTGGTCTTCCGTCGTATCACCCGGCTCACCTTCCTGCGCAGACGACTCGGTCTGCTCGGTCTGCTCGGTCTGCTCGGGCGGGGTCGCCTCGGGCTCGCCCTGGGTCACTACCGGATCCAGCACCGGCGGCTTGACGTTCGCCTTGTTCTGGGCGGTCAGGATGGCGTCGATCAGCTTGGCGGTGGTGTTCGCCTTCACGCCAAACGTATCGCCGATCTCGCGCAGGCCCTTGATGCCCTTCGCGTCAGCGACAGCGGCCAGGGATTCGACCGTGTGGACGACAGCGGCGACCGAAGCCGTGGTCGCATTGACGGCAGCAACCGCGGTCTGAGGCACCGGCGCGCCGGAGCTCGCTTGCATAGCCTTGCGCTGCGCAACCGTGGGGTAGTTGTAGACCTCGGCAGTCTTGGTCTGGGAGGTGGACCACAGCTCGACGTCACCCACACGCGCGCCCGACTCGGCGTCGACGACCGTGGTGATTGCGGCGATCACGCGCGCTTCGGCGGAAGAGACATCACCGACCGACACGCCGTCTTGAAAGAGGACGGTGCCGAAATGGCCCGTGTAGTGGCTGAACTCGGGAGAGATAATCTTCAGTTTCATGGGGTTCCAGGATGGGAAAAGGGGCACGAAACCTCGTGCCCCTGTAGCCTCATTCAATCATCGCTGATTGATGATTTTTTACGCAGTCGTGCGCACGTTCTTCAGGCGAGCCAGCGACACAGTGCTCTTCAGCGCCAGGCCGCAATACCACTTCACGCGCAGGCGGGTGGCGTCCTTGTTCTGAACGGTGCCCAGGTTTTCCAGGCGCATGCCGGCAGAGGCGCCGCCATACAGACCGTGCAGGCCGTCAGCTTCGTTCAGGCGGACCGCAAACACGTCCGTAACAGGAACGTCCGTGCCGCCAACGGTGACCTTGTCATTCACCATGAAGTCCGTCACCAGGATGGGCAGACCGTTATGGGTCAGCATCGGGCGACCGAATTCCGGCAGCATCAGCTCGGCCGGGGCGGTGCCACCGGCTGCGCGCAGCAGAGCGCGGAATTGACGGACCGTGGCCTTGCTCATGAGGAAGGCGTTGGCGCCCTTCGGCACGGCGTCAGCCAGTTGGTCCAGCATGGACAGGGTCAGGTTGGACGGGGAACCGTCTGCCGGGTTGGCAACGTCGATGATCTGGCTGTCGTTTTCTTCGCTGATCTTGTAGACGCCGTCGAACTGCTTGGCGTTCTTGGTGCGGTTGCCCTGCATCAGATTCAGCTTGAACTGGCGGCCCATCATCTTCGCCTTCGCGGTGATCTGGGCGGTCATCTGGTCGTTGGTGTCCGACTCGGTTTCCTGCAGGAACTTGTCGATGTCCACGTCGCCGGCGATGATGCGCAGGTGCGTGGTGACTTCCTGGAAGCCGACGGCGCCTTCGGTGATGATTTCGTTGGGGTCGATCCACTTCGGCGCGAAGTCCGCGGTGGTGTCCTTCATGGCGGCCGCGTCTTCACGGTTGTAGACGTATGCCTTCGAGTTCGTGGACACGAAGGGCAGCACGTCGAACAGGTCGTCGCGTTCGATCAGTTCTTCGACAATGCCCTTAACGAGGTCGTTATTGGACAGCTTGTCGGCTTCTTGCTTGAGCAGCGGCATTTAAGCTCCTTGTGAATTGCTCAGTTGCGTGACATTTGCCAATCAACCAACTCAATTCCCTTAGAGCCGTGATGTAAGCTTGGACAATACAGCGCTTGTTACATTTTGTCAAACAAAATATAGCAAGCGCTGCATATATTCTTGCTAGGCAGCGTCGGGAACGCCAACGCCCTTGCGAAGCAGATTCGCAATGCGAGCGGCGCCCTTGCCGTTGTCTTCGGTCGCGGCGGGCGTCTTGGTGCCGGGCGCGTTCGGGCGGCTACCGCTACCCGGCTTGATCTTCGACTTCAGCAGTTGGTCGCGGTCCGGATCCAGTTCGACCAGCTTCTTCAGCGCAGCTTCGAACGGCAGGGGCTCGCCGTCACCACCGATCAGTTGGGTGCGGTTCGCGGCACTGGCCGGCTTATCGAAGGCGACAATGGCGCCGTCCACGAACTCGAAGTGCGCGCCGTAAGACTGGCGAGCCTTGTTCACCGGCAACGTCAGTTCGGTCTGGACAAACTGGGAAGCGGCGAACGCGCCGCCGATGGTCAGCTCGGCGATCTGGGCTGCAGCGGCAGATGCACGAGCCTGTTCGGCGGTCAGTTGCGACTTCAGCGCTTCGGTCTCAGCCGCATGAGCGGCGACCATCTGGTCCTTCAGCTTGTCCCACGCGCCCTTGGCCTCCAGCGCGGCGGTCTCGGCTGCTTGCTGGGCTGCCAGCGCGGCGCGCGCCTTGGCCGGGTCGATACCCTCGAATTCTTTCAGCGCGGCCTGGGCGGTGGCGAGGGCCTTCTTCTTCGCCATGTTCTCCTTCAGGAGCTTGGCCTCGTTGTCCGACAGCTTGGACTTCTGGCCGGCGTCGTCGCCCGAGCCTTGGCCTTCACCTTCGCCTTCGCCCTCCCCCTCACCTTCGCCAGCGCCCTCGCCCTGGCCTTCGCCTTGGCCGGAAGCGCCAGAACCACCGGAACCACCGCCGCCGCTACCCTCGCCGCCTTCGCCCCCGGTGGCGGGGCTGTGCAAGCGGTGAAGGGCCATCAGTCGTTTGATTCGCATCATTTGTCTTTACCTTTGTGCCCGTTCACTCGGGCGTTGTGTGAGAAATGCCGGCGCTTCACTTGCCGGCGGGTTTAACGAGCTGGTTGCCCAGCGAATTGTTTGCGGCTGCCTTCACTGCCTTCTCAGGCGTGTTCTCCGAGCCAGCCGCCGGAGCGGGCGGTTCGGGAGGCCAGTTCTGAAGTTCCTTCTTCATCGCGGCGATCAGCTTTACGTCGAGCTGCGGGAAGAGCTTGTCGATCAGTTGCTCCATCTGCTGGCGCCGGACCGCATCGGGTGCGTTGACCACCGAAAGGCGCGCGGCGATGTCGAACTCGTCATGCAGGCCCCGCACGTCGAAGTTGTCCGGGTAGCTCACCAGGCGGGGCTCTTCCAGATCCGGCACGTCCACGCCGTTCCACTTGCACACGAGCTCGGCAATGCGGTATTCGACCCACTCGAGAGAGTCAGCCTTCGCGGCCAGCATGGAGTTCACGCGTTCGAAGTCGTATGCCTTCGCGACGCCCGAGCTGTTGTCGATGCCCTGGGAGTTGTCCTCCTTGGTGCGCTCGCCCGCCATGCCCGCGGTGTGGTAAATCTCGTTGATGATCTTCGCGATCACCGCAAGAATCAGTTGGGCCTGCTTGACGTCGGGGCTGATGTAGGCCGGCGCTGCGCCGCCCTCGGCGTCGTAGGTGAAGATGCGCTTGGTGCCCATCTCGACCAGCTTGTCGTCGATGCCGTCCTTGTCGGGCTCCACCGCCTGGGCGGGGATCACGAGCTGACTGAACGTCTGGTCCTGGATGATTGCGTCCAGGTTGGAGAGGTAGTTCGCCACCGCGCGGTCGAGGTAGGCGATGTCGTCGATCAAGCCCGGCGCGCTGTAAAGCCCCTTCGAGATGAGGTGGCTTGCCGGCACGACGGGCACCACGCCCAGATCGTGAACGCCGTAGTCTTCCTCGATCACGGTGAACTTGCTCTCGTCTTTGGCGACGTGCATGGTGCCCAGTTCGCCCGTGACGCCCTGCTTGATGGCATCGGTGACCGCGACCAGGCCTTTCCCGTCCGCGGTCGCGCTCACCATCAGCTTGGTTCCGGCGTTGGAGCGGTCGATCCGGTAGAGCGTCCAGTCCTCGCGCGTCCAGAGACGGTAGCGTTCGACCCGGGCGCCCGAGGACGTAAGCGGGTCTTCGTCGTCACGCGACTCCTCATAGAAGAGGATCCAGTTCAGCTCGCCGCACTCGTCAAAGCTCGCGTCCATCATGTTGCCGGGCAACACGGTGTAGGCGTAGGTCTGGACGTTGCCCTCCTCTGCCTTGGTCAGGACCGAGCCAGAAGCGTTGTTGTCGACCACGATCCAAACGCGCCCGAGCTGCGACGTGTCGTCCGCGACGCCTTTCATGAAGTCGCGAATCGACAGGCCATTCAGCGTCGCCTTTTTCCAGAACTTCTTCAGGCTGTCGGGGGCATTGGCCTCGTTGCGCGAGATTTCCATCTTGAACAGATACTTGCTCAAGAGGTCCACGACTTCGCGGGTGTGGTTGAACCGGTAGGCACGCCTGACGCGCGCCGCGTATTCGGTGTCGCCTTCTTTCAGGTAGCGGTGGATGTTGGGCACGAACCAGTCGCGTCCGCCCTCATAGGCGGAGGACAGAAAGGTCCAATG
Organism: Achromobacter semiaridum; assembly: GCF_053543755.1. Classification (NCBI taxonomy): domain Bacteria; kingdom Pseudomonadati; phylum Pseudomonadota; class Betaproteobacteria; order Burkholderiales; family Alcaligenaceae; genus Achromobacter; species Achromobacter semiaridum. The sequence continues at coordinate 92,547 of NZ_JBLVOL010000134.1, forward strand.
CGGCATCAACTTCGCATAGTCCGGGTGCCGGCGCTGAACCAGCGCGTGCAGCATTTTTTGACGGTCTTCGAGGCTCATATGTAACAAATTATAGTCAGCGCTGCATATACATACAAGTCAAATCGACTTGCCTGCAATCTGGACCTTGCGGACCGGGAACTGATAGTGGATGAGATAGCCGGCGGCGTCCCCGCTGTGCTCGATATCGGCGTCTTTGTCGATCTCGCGGGTGCCCTTCTTGTAAATGGTCTGCTCAAGGGATGCGATCAGGTGCTTGCACTTGGGATCGATATAGAAGCGCACGGTGCCGTCCGCACTCTTGAGCATGCGGTTCACCGCGTTCACGCGATCGGCGATCGGAGGATGCTTGCGGTGGTAGCGCTGGCGCTTGAAACCCCGCTCGCGGAAGATGTCCAGGTCAGATTCGCCGCGCGCGTGCTGGCGATACGCGCCGGCCGGGTCTGGGAAGAGCACCACATTGTCGATGTAGCGCCAGTAGCGACGGTCCAGCTCGTCGCAAACCTCTTCGGTATTGGATCCCCGAAGCACGACCTCATCGATCGCCCACAGCGTGCCGTCGTCCTGCTGCTGGATGATCACGCTGGACATGGGGTCGATGTTGAAGTCTTGCCCGACCCAAATGGGCTTGGACGGATCGAACTTGCAGGCGCGCAGGTGGATGCGACGGTCAAACGGGTGGTAGACGCGACCGCTCATCGTCTCGAAGGACGCATTGAACTCCTGATTGAAGCTCTTTTCGTCCATGTCCTCCATCGCGGCGGCGATTTCGTCCGGCGGGATGAACGGCGAGGTGATCGTCGGGAACTGCCAGGAGATCCACTTCCCGGACGCGCGGTTTTCCGGCTTCTGGCCCAGGGCATAGAGCTCGTAGAGGAAGTTGTATGCCTTCGGCGTGCCGATGAAGAGCGCCTGGCCGTTGGTCGACGCGAGCGTCGGCCGCAGCACTTTCGTCCAGGCTTCCGGGTGGATGTCCTGGACCTCGTCCATGACCAGGTAGTGGACCCCCACGCCGCGCAGCGAGTCGGGGTTGTCGGCGCCCTTGAGCTCGAGCCTGGTGTTGTTGACCAGCGTGACGGTCATCGACGTTTCGTTGATCTTCTTGACCCACCGGCGAGGCAGCGCGGCCAGAAGCTCCGGCCACATGATCTGCTTTGCCATGCGGTAGGACGGCGCGACATACCAAATGAGCCGGTTGCGCACGTTCGCGAACCGGATCATCGAGGTCTTGGCGAGCTGCGTCTTGCCCCACCGGCGGCCGGCCACCACGACCTTGAAACGCGATTTGGCCCGGTAGACCTCCATCTGCTTCTCGTGCAGGAAGAGGAAATTGCCGGCCGTCATTCGGTCTCCACCCGGTCGTTCTGGTCTTCGTCTTCGTCCGGCACCAGCTCGCCATCGCCCATGTCGCCAATGTCCGCGATGCCCAGGTCTTCCTGGGCCGCCTGCAGCAGACGCTCGGCGTTCATGCGTTCGATGTCTTCCGCGGTCAGCTCTTGGATCGTCAGGGGCGGCAGCGGCGCGTCGGAATCACCGTCGTCAGCCTTGATGCCCAGCACCGCGAAGCGTTCCTCGCGCGCCTTAGCGATCGTGTCGGCCGCGAGCTTGAGAGCCTTGATCTCGTTGATGCGAGAGCCGATGTTGTTGCCTGGCTGGGATGCGTCCACCACGACCTTCCAGGTCAGCTTTGCCAGGCCCTCGTTCATCTTGTAGTGCTGCTCCTTCGTCTCGCGAATGCGGTTTGCGAGCACGGAAGCGTCGTCAACGATTGCGGCGGTCACCGCGGCCGCCACCTTCTCCTCGGTGACCTTGGCGTCAGACCCCTTCACGACCCCGTGCTTCGAAAAAAGCGCGGACAGAGTGGTGCGGTCCTTGTTGAATTTTTTCGCGAGCTGGTCGAGCGTCATCGTGCCCGAGCGCCAAAGTGCGAAGCACTCGGCGCGCTGGGCAGTGGTGAGGTGCTTGTAGGACCGGGTCTTGCGGGCCGGCGGCTTCGAAGCCGCGACATCGGGCTTCTTATCCGCCACGGCTCACCTCGGACGAAAAAAATGGACAGGCTCTTAGGGAAGCCTGTCCAATTGGAGGATCATCATGGTCAGAAACTCCATTATAGGCAAGGCGAGCCGAAATGATAGTCAGCGATGAATATTTTTTCAGGACTTTGCTTTGGACGTCACAAAACCCCACGCCGCGGTGGTCCCTGGCCTGGCACTGGAGTCGGTTCAACCACCCTTCCCGTTCCGCAGCGTTCGCCTCGGATTTCACTAGGGGAGTTTTGAGGTTTCCCTGGCGAAAACGGGGGGTAAGGTTTACTAGGGGAGTTTTTCGATTTCCCTCTATATCTACAACTTTCTTTCTCAACATAAGAACCTTACTTCACGCGTGCGCGACGGAGAGATCGAATTCGGGCTCCACGAAGGGGACCGCCGCGGCGTGACCGAGCATCACCGCGGCAAGATGGGTCGGCCGGAACACAGCCCGGGTCGCACCGCGGCGCTTGAGGTATTCCTTCTCCACGAGTCCGTGCTTGATCAGCGCGCGGATGGAGAACTGCATCGAGTCCTTGGTCGTGCGGTAGCTGAGCCGGTCCAGCAATTCCGTCATATCGACGGGATCGACCCGGCCGGCCTCGTCCTTGCCGTTGCCGGTCACGATCACCGTGAGGATCCGATACTGCTTGTCCGTGAGGTTGGCGCGCGGCAGGCTGTTAACCAGGCTGGGACTCGACATTCAGGAGCTCCGTGAGAAGGGATTCATTCAGTGGCGCCATCACGGGCTGCGCGTCGAACACGGTCAGCGGGATGCGCTTGGGCAGCTTGCGCCCATAGTCAGGGTTCGGCCCCCAGATCCAGTAGATCGTGGCGCCAAAGACGATCTGGATCGTCTGGTTCAGGATGTAGTCGATCGGCTTCTCGTTCACCCGGCTCATGCCGATGTGCATCTTGTCGCCGCTCTTCTCCATCGCGGAGTTTCGGTAATAGAACTCGCGCAGCTTCTTCTCGATCTGCGTGCGCGTGCCCTCCGGCATCGCCGCGAGCTCTTGCAGAAGCGCCACTTGGTCGCAGGGATGGGCACGGAAGTGGGTGGTGAAGAAATCGACCCCCACGTCGCGCGCGTTCGCCGGCTTGGGCTTGATGAACTTCATGCCCGCCTTCACCGAGAACGGGTTGAACCGCCCCATCGAGCTGTTGGACTCGATGAACTTCAGCCCGAACTCGGCGCAGTGCATGCGATACGCCAGGTTCTTGAACCGATACGCGATGCCGGCCGAGCGGAACATCGTGTCCAGCACGGTCCGGTTGTTCCACGCGAGAAACCGGTTGATCTGCTGCATCCGGTGCTGGTTCATCATCCGGGTGTCGGCGCCGCCGCGCTGGTTCGGCTTCAGGTTCGGGAATACTTCATTCCTGCCCTTGTTGAGCGGCATCGGGTTGGAGAACACCAGAACGCCAATCAGCATGCGGTCGACGCCGTCGTCGAACACGCAGCGGTAAAAGCGCGGGGCAGCCGCGAGCGAATGCCCCTTGTAATGGAGCTCGGCCAGGGCTTCCCAGTCTGCTTTGGTCCCGCGCTCGACGTGAATGTGCTTCAACAGCGACAGGGAGTGCTTTCCTGCCCCGCTGACGCGCTGAACGCACACGTCGGGTGTGTCGACCAGGGTGAGCGTCATTTCGCGCTCTGGGCCCGTTTCAGCGCGTCGAAGAGCTTCGCGCCGGCTTCAGCCGCAGGACGCATCCGCGCGGCGGCCGCCTCGGGCCCGCCCTGGATCTTCACCCAGACGGCCAGCTTGCGCTTGGTGTGCTCAAGTCCACCGCTGCGGGCCGCCGAGAGCACACGTTGCCAGAGGTCACTGTGGTCCGCGCAGAGCTCGATGCCGTCGGCGATCTTGTCCACCGCGACGCCGCCGCAGTCCTGGAAGGTGCAAATGCAGCGCAGGGTCATTCGATCACACCCCAGTCGCGCAGGTGCTTTTCGAGGATGGGCGCGGCCTGGGCGCCGAAGAACGCGCCCTTCCGCTCGCCGGCGTCGTCGATGCCAATCACGAAGGGCACCTGGCGCACGCCGTGGACCGAAAACACCGCACGCGTCTCGTCGGACAGCTCATGGTAGGTCGCCTCGAAGCCATGCTCTTCCTGCAGCTTTTGCAGGTTCGGCTTCAGTTGGCGGCACGGCGCGCAGCTCGGGCTCGTGAACACCAGCAGTTTGGTCGTCATTTACATCACCTTCAAAATTCGTTCATTGAGTTCTTCCCGGCTGACCGGGGCTGTGGCGAGCTTTGCGACCGCGTCTTCGATGACTTCGACGCGCAGCTTCTCGCGAAAGCGCTTCGTCACGATCACGTCGGGCCCGAGATCGGCAACTAGGTCAACATGGGTCGTTGCCACCAGTGCAGTCGCACCCACGCGTCGAGCAGCTTTCTGAATAGCGAAGCTGATCGCGCGCGCCGAAGTGCGGTCCAGGATCGCCATGAATTCGTCCGCGGCCCAGACGTCGGCACCGCGCTCGATGGCTTTTGCCAGGCGGAAGCGGTAACGCTGGCCGTCGGACAGCTCAGTTGGCTTGCGGATATAGAGGTAGGCATCATTGATCCCGGCAATCGCAAGCAGTTCGATGCCGCGCTTGGTCGTGTCGCCGATTTGGTCGATCAGTGGCTTGTCTTCAAAGACGATCGAGTCGAGATTCACCACCGAATGGCCGCGGGCCGCCATCTGGGAAGCAAGCTCCCGGAGCAGCACGCTCTTGCCGGCGCCGGACTGGCCAGTGATGTAGACGATGTCGCCGCGTTTGATGGGCAATTCCAAGCCGTCGAAGACGACGAAATCCTTGTCGTCGAGCCCGATTCCGAAGGCTTCAGCGATCTCCAGCACGCGCGGCGAGCGGATCACGCGCGTCGGGAACTTGACGTCGATGCGGTAGGGTGCCTCGCTCATTCTTCGGCTTCCGTGATGCGCAGGTGCCCGCGGATGTGCGCGATGAACGCTTCTTCTGCGTCAACACCCTCTTCTGCCTGCAGCGTCGCGATGAAGCGCGTGACGTCCACGCTCGCGGAGCCCGGCACGGTCGTGAAGCCGAACAGTTTGGTCAGGCTCACGCGCTTGTCGGCCGCCTCGGCGATTCGCTGCTCGGTGGTTTCCGACACGTCGTCCATGACAGTGTCCAGGCTGCTCGCGAACACGTCCGGGTTGACGGCCATGATGTCGTCAACGGCGAATTCGAGTTCCTTCTTGTCGAAGATGCCATCAAGCAGCGCGAGGGTGCCCGGATCCATTTCAAGCAGGTCTTGCTTGAGCAGGTCGTTGTCCAGGCCGCCCTCGGCCGCCCGGTTGTCGCTCAGGCGGAACGCGCGGGCTTGCTCCGGGGTCATCGCTTCGCGAACGACGGGAACATGGGTCATCCCCAGTTCAATCGCGGCCAGGCGCCGGCCGTGGCCGGCCAGGATCACGCCGTTCTGGTCGACGATGATCGGGTTGCCCCGCCAGCCGTGTGCCTTGATGCTGTTCGCGATGCGCCGCACCTGCTCCGGGCCGTGCTTCTTGGCATTCAGCGCATAGGGCTTCAGCTCGGCGACCGGCACCCATTCGGTCGTTTCGGGTTTCGTTTTCATGCGGCTTTCTTAAGCTCGATGGGAAATTGGGTTTGCACATGCGCGCAGGGCCGGTGCGGCGCCTGGGCACGGATGGGGATGACGTTCCCGCGCAGCGCGCGGCCGCGGGCGGCCAGGCTGTCGTCGTAATCGACGTCGCCTTCCACCCACTGGTCGGCGTCCTCGCACTCCTCGCAGATGGCGGGCTCTTCACCGTAGAAAGCGCAGCTCAGGCAGTCGTCGAACTTGGGCATGTCAGATCGAGCGCAGCAGGTGGACCAGGGCATTGCCCGCATTCGCGAGCGAGTCTTCGTTGGTGAAGCCCTGGGCTTTCATGGTCGCTTCGACCAAGCGCGTCAGACGCGCGGCGTCTTCGGCCGGCACCTTAAAACGCAGGATCTGGTGGGTGGGCCCGCTGGCGGTGGGCAGCGCCAGGTCAGGGAGCTTGTCGCCGTCACCGGGGATGTCGAGTTCGTCGAGCCCGACACGTGCCGCCGAGAAGATGCCCTCAATGTCAGCGCTATTCATCGGGAGCACCGCAAGCAGTTCGTCAACGTCGCCCATGTCGCCCAGCAGTTCGGCCAGGCGCAGGGTGTCGTCCTGACCGTAGCGGGCGTTGTCGATCAGGCTGATCTCTTTCGCGCGCTGGTCGTCGATCTGGCCCAGGTTAATCACGGGCACCGTGGACATGCCGCGGCGCTTTGCGATCTGCCAGCGGTGTTGACCGCCCAGGATCTGGAGTCGGCCGTCGCCGAGCTCGCGCGCGATGATCGGGCGGTAGAACGAATGCCGGTCGAGACTGGCTTCGATCTTGGCCTCGTTCTCGGGCGACACCTCGTTGGTATTCCAATCATTCGCAACGAGAGTGTCGACTGGGCGGTCTTCTAAGTTGAGGGCCATGCGCTTTTTCGTGAACTCTTAAGGCTAAAATTACACTCAGCGCTAACTATAAATGTATCCAACTGTATCCGCAACCAATATGACAGCTATTACGGTCCAGATCGCCCATAACGCGGTGGTCGCCAAGCTTTTGAACGCGCCTCGGCAGGTGATGCTCGAAGTCCAGCAGCTTTTGAGCTACGCCGTCGCCGGAACCGAACACATGGCGGGCTTCAAGTCGTCAGGTTGGGACGGAAGAGCGAATTTCTTCGATTTCCTGCAGGGGACTTTCCCGCGCGGCTTCGTCACCTACGTCACGGAGCACCTACGCACGCTCGGCGTCAACGTGAGCCTAGTGAAAAAGCCCCTCCCTGCCCCGCTCGGCCCGGGAAAACCGGTCGTCGACGCGTTTCCTGACCATCCGCGCTACGACTATCAGCCCGAAGTGGTCAGGCTTCTGCTCCGTCACGGTCAGATGATTGCCCAGATCGCGACCGGCGGTGGCAAATCGAAGGTGGCGCAGCTTTGCACCGCGCGGATCAACCGGCCGACGCTGTTTTTGACCACCAGGGAAGTTCTGATGACCCAGATGGCGAAGAAATTTCGCGCGATGGGCAAGCAAGTTGCCATCCTGGGCGCCGGCAAGCTCCAAGTGAGCACCGAGGTGACGTGCGGCATGGTCCAGACCATCGCCGCCTGGCTCAAGGAGCCCAACTTTCCCGAGTCCAAAGATCCGGAGGGCTTCAGAAAGCAGATGGCGAAGCGCGCGAAGATGATCGAGGTGCTGGCGCGGTTCGAGTTCGTCATTCTGGAGGAAGCTCACGAGGCCGCGAGCGAGTCCTTCTACGAGGTCATGAGCCACTGCAAGAACGCCTACTACCGCCTCGCGCTGACAGCCACGCCTTTCATGAAGGACGCCGAGGTCGACAACATGCGGCTAATGGCATGCTCCGGCAGTGTGGGCATCCACATCTCCGAGAAGATGCTGATCGAGCGCGGCATTCTGGCGAAGCCCTTCTTCAAATACATCAAAATCCCCACTTGCCCGCCCAAGCTGTTCCGGGCATCGCCCTACCCGCGCGCCGTGGAACTGGGCATCGTCGGGCATGAGTATCGAAACAAGGCGATTGCCGCTGAGGTGATCCGCGGCCGCAGCTACGGGCTCACCGCGCTCATTCTGGTCGCGCGCAAGCAACACGGCCACGACCTGGTCGCCATGCTCACGCGCTTCGGCGTGCGCGCGGCATTCATTGACGGGGACTCGAGCGGGGACGAGCGCGAGGCAGCGTTGGGGCGCCTGGCGCGGGGCGAGCTGGACGCCCTGATCGGCACGACGATCATGGACGTGGGGGTTGACGTGCCCGCTCTGGGAATGGTGATCCTCGCCGGCGGAGGCAAAGCGGAGGTGGCGCTGCGCCAGCGCATCGGTCGCGGGCTGCGTGAGAAGAAGCTCGGCCCCAACGTCACCTTCATCATCGACGTCGAGGATGCACACAACACCCACCTCGTGAACCACTACCGGCAACGCCGCGCCATTGTCGAGGGCACCCCGGGGTTCGCGGAGAACATCGTCGCGGACTTCGACTATCGCAGCCTGGGCTTCGAAAAATTGGCCGCCTGATCTTGCAAGGGGTAAGGTTTCCGTTTATAGTCAGCGCTGACTATGTTTCCTTAACCCGAGACCAGGAAGCCTCATGGGTGCAAACCGCAGTTTCAGCAGCGCCGTCGAACAGATGCGCGCTGGCAAATCTGTCCGCCGGGCGGGCTGGGCCAGCCAAGACCCGTTCGCCTACCTCTACATCACCACGCAGGACGACAAGGAAGTGATCATGATCCACACCGACGCGCGCGGCGACGGGATCTACTCCCCTGTGCAGGAAGACCTGCTGACCGAGGACTGGGAGCTGTGCGTATGAACGCCAACATCGGTCGTCACCTGAACTCGTCCGCCACCAACCCGACCACCCTGGTCACGGTCCAGAACGCCGTGCTCGTCATCGTGGTGGGGGCCGTGGCTGTTATGACGGGCCAGGCAGTCGCATTGCTGGGCTTGGCGTTCATGAGCCCCGCCCCTGTCCTGTCCGTCGACCACTATGCGATCACCGCGGGCATGGAAGAGCCGCCAGAAGGCTCGCCGCGCTCGATCGGGTTCAACGCGGAAATCTGATCCTGCTGCCTATAATGTCGCTATGTAAATTCGTAGGGGCAGAAATGGCAGGTAATCTTATCCGTAGTTCCTTTGCGTTGCCGGCGGAATCATTCGAGCGGATCCGCAACATCGCGGAGCGTCTGGGCTGCACGCAAGGCGCTTTGATCGAGGCGCTGCTCGAACTCGACGACAAGACGATCGAGGCGCACTACCGAAAGGTTGCGCCGATCCTCGAAGCCAAGACCGCCGCTCGCAAGGAAAAGCGTCGCAACGCCCGCAAGGCGCTGGAATCTCTGAGCCCCGAAGAGCTTGAGGCAATCTTGGCAGCCGCCAAAAAGCAGTAGGACATGGCAGAACGCAGTGCCGCCGTGCTCAATTCGGCCATTGCCAGAGTGCTGGCGGCTGAGTTCCCCGAGCTTCTGAACCTGCGCGCCGCACACATCGAAGACGCATTGACGGTGTGCGGTGCCATGTCCGCGGCGCGTTACCCAATCCCGACCGAGTTACTGCCGGCAAGGTTCCAGTCAAGGGAGAAGTTCGAAGAAGTCGGCACGTTCTTGATCATCCAGCGCCACATGACTCGCGCGCTGGCGCTGCACTTCATCAACACTCTGCGAGACGAACGCGACGGCACCATCACGATGTATGACGCAGCGGGTGAACCGCTCGGGGATGATGACCGTTCTGCCTGGCTTGACGAACTGACCCGAGACGAGACCGAGGCTCCGGTCGAGGTCGCCACCGACGAATCGAAGGAAGACCCTGCCTGGGGCACTTGGTAAATGGCAAAAGACCTGCTTGAATCGCCCTTTGTGATCGACCCGAAACACGTGATCTCTGCGCCGACCTTCGGCCCGGCCATGACCGCGCGCGGCAAATCCTTATTCGCGGACCTGGCGCGCCATACTAGCGTCAATTCCGGTTCGACCAGTCTCGGGGACGAAATCCGCGGTCGCTCCTTCGACCGCATTTGGATGGATGAACTGTCGACGCGCGCGACCGAAGATCGCCGAGCGCACTTCGAACACGAATACATGACATCCGCGTCGATCCCGGAAGTCGGCAGCACAGGTGTCAGAGGCGAAGGTGGGCCGGTTGACGTGGAAAAGCTTAGGCGCATCCTCGCGGGCGAGGACGAAAAGGACAAGCGGGAGACGTATATGCGCATGCTGGTAGACATCGATCAGGGGCGCGAGCACGAGGAGGCGCCCCGCCCCGCCGGCGTGGAAACGCAGGACGAAGAGACGGGGAGCTGGTAATGCTGGACCTCGCCTCAATCCCAATCTATATGCCCGCCAAGCCCCGTAGCGTTGTCCTGGCGACAGGCTGGCAGCCCAACTATGGCATGCGGCCCAAGCTCAAGGCCGACCAGCGCATGAACGTTCGCTTTAACGACGGGCGCGTCGAGGCAGAACACCCCGGGTGCGTCTGGGATGGAGAACAGTCCCAGAATCCGCAGTTCGTGGGCTTTTACCAGATTGAAACGCTGATGCGCGAACCGGATGGCTCGTCCGTCGCTGAGACGCCTGCTGGCGTCGCGACCACCGGCCCGGACGTGGGCTCTTGGTGAGAGCCATCACGGTGCTGATCACCGGCGGACGGACTTATTCCGATGCCGGCACCGTCACCCGCGTGCTGCAGTCCATTCACGCCCGACGCCCGGTTGGGTTGCTCGTGGAGGGCGGCGCCACTGGGGCAGACGCACTGGGGCGCCGGTGGGCTCAGTCTGTGGAGGTGCCCCATCGCACCCACCACGCGCTATGGAACACCCCCGCGGGCTTTGACGCGTATGCTGGGCGCAAGCGAAACGTGAGCATGCACGACACCGAGCGCCCGGACCTCGTTGTCGCCTTCCCAGGCGGCAAGGGCACCTCTCACATGATCGCGCACGCCGTCTCGCGCGGAACGCCTGTCCTGCAGGTGACCCTGAAGGGCGCTCTGCGTCGGCGCTAGGCGCTCGTATACTGGCTGCTCCTAAAGCCGGGTGGGCGATGAAATGTGCAGCCATTACCAGACTCTGAAAGATGCCGAGCTTCTACTGGAGCGGTTCGGTGTGCGGGACAGACCGCCGGCCGGCAAATACGATATGTGGCCGCGCTACCAGGGTGTCTTCGTCCGACGCCCGCCCGAGCACGACGCCGGCGATGAAGCGGTGCCCGACCGCGAGGCGGTGCTCGGGCGCTGGGGTCTGATCTCTTCGACGACTCGTCCGGACGACCTGGCAGGCGCCGAGAAGCTGTCGACCTTCAACGCCCGGGACGACCGGGTCGCAAACGCCTTCACCTTCCGCAACGCGTGGCGCCGCGCGCAGCACTGCGTGATGCCGGCTGACGCGATCTTCGAACCCGACTGGAGGTCGGGCAAGGCGATCGCCACGCGGTTCATGCGCGCTGACGGGGCGCCCCTCGGGATCGCGGGTCTGTGGGACCGCTACCGCGACGCGGCGGGCGCGTGGCATGAGAGCTACACCATGCTGACCATCAACGCTGACCACGATCCCCTGTTTCGCAACTACCACCAGGCGGGCAAGGAGAAGCGGATGGTCGTGATCCTTCCCGAAGGCGCGTATGGGGACTGGCTCACCGCGAACCCGGAGGAGAGCCGGCAGTTCATGGTGCCCTACCCCTCGGACAAGCTGGTCGCCACGCCGATGACTTGACCCGGGCCTGGGTGGAATATACTGTATGGATAAACAGTGTATTCCACCATGACGTTCAAAGCCCCACTCTCCTACGCCGAGCTGCGCGCCATCAGGGAGCGCCAGTCCTGGAACGCCGACGTGATCGCCCTGCTCTGGGAGGTGAAGCGGCTGCGTTCGGTGCTGCTGCGCGCCCACCAGCTCTCCAACGACTTCAAGCGCCCCGCCGGCGTCACGGCCGGGCTATACGACGACTTCATGGAAACCCTGCGCGCGGAGCCCTGTGTCATTGAGCGCGACCAGGACGTGCGCGAGATGATGGAGGAGCCTTCAAAGCTTCGGAAAGGGATGTCGCCGCGATAGGTGCCGGCGCTCGGGCGTCGCGCTAGTCCCGCCCGCAGACGCTACGTCGGTAGTCTTCGGCGCGCGCCAGAGTGCGGTAGAAGTCCGCTCCCACGTTGAGTAGCGCCTCGAGGTCGTGCGGATCCAGCTTTGGTTCAAGAGCTTTCAGACAGGCGGCATAACGCATCAACACTTCGGCCCAGTCCTCGAAGTGACGATAGGTGGACGGCCGGGCGATCATCGCCGCCACCATTTCTTCATTTTCCATCGCGTGCCTCGAATTGTGAATCCCTGAATTGCGACTTCTTCGCAAGCCATATGCCCATTACCGTTCAAGTGCCAGCAATGGTCCGGCTAATGACGAGACGAAAATTTTTCAGTTCGTTGCAAAATTTGCATAGCGGTTTGCACGGCATTTTCCCCGACGCGCCTCTGGAGGCTTCCTGATATTGCCGGGCGGTTCTACCGCTACGGGTTTCCCTTCCCCCTTTCAAATTTACTTACGGCTCGGGTGCTGGGGCACTATTGCCGCAACCGCTTTTCGGACTGACACTGCTATCTCAGCCTTTTTGTGGAGGTGAGATCATGCTTGACGAAGTCCACAGACAGGGTGCCGAAGCGGCACGCAGGGGCCTGTCCCTATGGCATTCACCCTACGTTCGCGCCGAGGCCATGCCGGCTCATAGCGGTGAGCCGATCGGGGACTGGATGGAAAAGGTGACTTCATGGGAGGCTGGTTGGAAGGCCGCCTCGATAGAGCGCGAAAGGATGCCCCCTAAGGAGATTCACGCGCGGCGCAAGCGTGCGCAGCGTGAAGAGGCAGATCGGAAGCTGGAACTTTCTTGCTTTCATAGCTCCCGCGGAACAGACGCGGGAGAGCTCCCCGATCCTACAAGCGACGGGCTATCGCTTAAAAATCACGGTTGCCTGCGGCCGACCCATATCGGCCTAAGCGTGTCCCGACGCATCGTCGGATTGGCCCTGGTATCTGTGCCAGGGCCTTTCTTTCAAGGAGTGTCCCGTCCGCGTAGACCCGCCCTTTCGTGAGGCCCGGAGACTATGCGAGCAGCTTGCTGCGGAGCGATTGATACTCGGCCTCGGACAGTTCGCCGCTTGCCTTCAATTCGCCCAGCGCGCGAAGCTCTGCCGCAATGGAGAGGGTCGGCACGTTAGTCCTGCCACCCTGCGCCTCCAAAAGCCTTTGATGCTCTACCTCTCGTTGGGCTTGGTCGGCACGTTTGATCGCCACGTCGAGCTGTGCGTGAAATAGGCGCGCTTCTTCGATTACCTGCTTTGCTTCGGGTGAATTTCTCGACACCTCGCGTCGTAGCAGTTGAACGTCGTGCAGCGGGTTGTTGGTATCGTCGATGGTCACTCGGACTTCGACCGAGGACACCTTTCGATTGGTCTTCTTTTTGCCGGACAAGCCACCGACGATGAGTCCGACTCCGCCGAGTAAGAGCCCGCCCACCGCAGCGCCCGCAATCTGGCTCGAGCGCGATGTGCTCGTCTCGCATTCGCCGTCGATGTATAGCTCGGCGCCAAGCACCTCGGAAATGTCGAACACTTCAGCGTTGATCCAGTTGCCGCCGGCCAAGCACACCGCCTTGGCGTCGCGACTGATCGCGATCCCGGCCCGCCGGTCAAAGCTTAGCAAGACGTGCGCTGACTCCTGGCCGTTCACAGTCGAGAGCGATTGCACAAGGGCCTCTTCTGCCCTGCGGCGCGCCTGCGTTTTGATGAATCCCCATAGCGCAATTCCGCAGATGAGGAGCAGGAAAAATTGATTGCCTGTCATTCCGATATCCTAAGCTCGTGCGTAAGGATACGTCACAATCTATGGCGCATGTTTACGTTTACAAAAAGCGTCGCGTTAGAGCGACGAAATAGCAACCGGTCAATTGCGTGAAGTCCCTGTTTACCGGTCAAACGTTCAGACCGACATAATTCCGAGACGCACCTAGGAGGCGATATGGACATAAGCACCTGGCTGGAAGCGCTAAAGATCCCCGCAGTTATCGGCGCGATGGTAGCGCTGTATTTCGCCCCGCAAAAATTGGGTTACAAGATCGGAGAAAGTCACTCGTTCGCTCGGCCAAATTACCAAGCTGGCGGGATAGATCAAGTAACGCTCACGAATTTGAAAGATCGATCCACGCCCATTTTCGAGCTCTATGCCGTTCATGGAGACGTGGCAATACGGTTGATCAAGTTTCACAACCCCCTGGTGTTGAAATCCTTCGACTCTGTGCAGGTTCAGATTCCGAAGGTATCGGAGTATCTGGTTGATGACAAACCCTATGACTTCAGCCCGGTCGGCGACCGATACCAAGATGCTGAAATTTATTATTCGACCATAGGCGGCTGGAAGCGATGTGTTTCCCTTGGCCGACCATCCGTCGATCTGAACAAACTAGCTCGCAAGGAATTATTTCGAAAGCAATCCCTCAGGCATGCCTCGATTGTAATGTCCGAGCACAACGGCGTGGTCTACTCACCCCGAGTGGTTTACATACTTGCCTATAAGTTCGACGGCAAGTGGGAAGACGCCTTTATCGATGTCTGGGGCCAAATTAGCTGGAAGTTCCAAGAGAGGATTGACCCATCGCTTCTAAAGGATGTCCAACTCGTGGCTGACACTCTGCTGAACCACATGCCGTTCGTGGAGTCCATCATCATCAAAAAGACTGTGGGCTGGAATAGGCATTTTGCCGATGGCGCACACTTTCGTCGCGGAGAGGATGACGCAAAGGTCCGAGGCAGGCGACCGCCGC